>NZ_JMQR01000065.1:0-16654 GCF_000698025.1 Brevundimonas sp. EAKA
GTCTTGCCCCCGACCCGCAGGCCCGGCGCATCGGCGAACCCGCCCGACCCCTTGACCACATTGCTGCGCATCAGCTCCAGAATGGCGCGCGAGGTCTCCTCGGTGACGATCTGGTGCGGCTGGGCCCCGCGCGCGCCGCCGCGACGCAGGGACAGCGGCACCATCCGCCCGCCGTTGGTCAGGGCGCCCATGGCCTGAACCATCTGGGCCGGCGTGATCATGATGCCGTAGCCGAACGACAGCGAGGCCAGGGTCGAACTGTCCCAACGGCGCGGCACGACCGGACGCGCCGATTCCTTCAGCTCGATCCCGGCGGCGTCCAGCAGGCCCAGACGGCGGAAATAGTCGCGCATCGTGTCCGGCCCCATCTGCACCGCCAGCTGCGACGTGCCGATGTTGGACGAGTGCAGATAGACTTCCTCCAGCGTCATCACCCGGTTCTGGGCATGGAAGTCCTTGATCTTGCGGTCGCCGATCTGGAAGGCCTGCGAGGCGTCGAACAGGGTGTTCATGTCGGCGCGACCGGTGTCGAGCCCGGCGGCGACGGTGAAGGTCTTGAACACCGACCCCATCTCATAGTGGCCCGAGACGGCGCGGTTCAGCGTCGCCCCGTCGGGCGCGGCGCCGCGATTGGACTGGCTGAAGTTCGGCCAGCTGGCCATGCCCAGGACCTCGCCGGTCTGGACGTCGGTGACGATGCCGACCGCGCCCTTGGCCTGGTTCTTGACGGCGGCGGCGGCCAGTTCGTTCTCCAGCACGCCCTGAACGCGCAGGTCGATGGACAGGGGGAAGCTCTCGCCCCGCTGACCCGCCGCCCGGATCTCGTCGTTGAACGCCAGTTCGGCGCCCGAGACGCCCTGGCCGCCCGTGTCCGCATCCCCGATCAGATGCACCGCCGAGGTTCCCAGCGGATAGGCGCGGCGGTCTTCCGGCTCGAACGTCACGCCGCCCAGGGCCAGGTCGTGAACCGCCGCCTTCTCCTGGGGCGTCAGGCCGGTCAGCACGATCAGGCGACGATCCCCGTCCAGCACCCTGCGCAGCCGCGCCGCCTGCAATCGCGGCAGGGCGCGGCGCAGCTGACGGAAGGCCAGGTCGCGATCCCAGATCTCGGCCGGGTCCAGATAGAGGCCGTAGTGGACGATATTGGTCGCCAGCAGTTCGCCGTTGCGATCGGTCAGGTCGCCGCGCACCAGGGCGTCGGGATTGGCCCCGGCCCAGCGGCCGCCCGCCTCGCCGAACAGAGCCTTGTACGAGGCGCCGATGGCCAGACCGGCGAAGACGCACGAGAAGACGATCAGGATCAGGAAGATGCGGACCCGCGTGTCCTCTTCGGGCCGCCCATCGGCGCGCGCCCGCTCGAATCCGTGTTCCAGCCGCCAGACCAGCTCCGACAGGCCGCGCCAGAAGGGCGACAGCCGGCCCTGCAGGTCCACGCCCGGCGCAGGACGGTGATAGCGATGGTCCTGAACGCTCATTGCACCGCCTCCGGCGCAGCGGCGGCGACCTCGGCGGGAGCCGCCTGCGCAACGGCGGGCGTGGCCGGCGCCGGGGCGGGCGCAGCCTTCAGCGCAGGAAGCTGGTCTTCCTTGGCCTGGCGATGCACCTCGACCGGGGCCAGGCCGATCTGACGCGACAGGCTTTCCAGCCGCGCCGGCTGCTCCAGCCGGGCGACCTCGGCGCGCAGCAGACGGACCCGCTGGCCGTTCTCGCGGATGTCCTGCTCCAGCTGGGCGATGCGGCTGCTCTCGCGCGCCGCCGCCGCCTTGGCCGCATAGACGGAGACGATCATCACGGCCACCAGGGCCACGCCGATGATCTCGATCCAGCGCACGCCGCGCACCTTCCAGTCGAACAGGCGATGCAGCGCGGTGCGGGAATAGGTGAAGAAGGGCGCCGTGGTCATGCCGCAGCCCTCCCGCCGATCCGGCCCCAGGCCGGCGCCTCGGTGCGGACGGCGGCGCGCAGCTTGGCCGAGCGGGCGCGGGGATTGGTCGAGCGTTCTCCCTCCCCTGCTTCGCGCGCGCCCTTGAACTGAAGCGTGAAACTGGGCTTGCGCGGATCGACGGCGATCGGGGCGTGACGCGATCCGGCCGGCGTATTGCCGGTCCGCTCGGTCAGGAAGGCCTTGACGATCCGGTCCTCCAGCGAATGGAAGGTGACCACCGCCAGGCGGCCGCCGGGCGCCAGGGTGGCCTCGGCCGCCTCCAGCCCGCGCTCCAGCTCGCCCAGTTCGTCGTTCACCGCGATGCGCAGGGCCTGGAACACCCGCGTCGCCGGATGGATCGGCGCGCCGCGACGCCCGCCCAGCGCCTTTTCCACCACCTCGGCCAGGTCCAGCGTGCGGGTGAAGGATTGCTCGACGCGGCGGCGCAGAATGGCGGTGGCGACGCGGCCCGACTGGCGCTCCTCGCCGTACAGTTTGAAGATATGGGCCAGCGGCCCGTGGTCCCAGCTGTTGACGATGTCGGCGGCCGTCTCGCCCTCATCCGACATCCGCATGTCCAGCGGCCCGTCGCGCATGAAGGAAAAACCGCGCTCGGCCTGATCCAGCTGCATCGACGAGACGCCGATGTCGAACACTGCGCCGTCCAGCTTCGCCTTGCCGCTGTCGGCGAAGGCCTGGGCCAGACCCGAGAAGGGGGTCCGCACCAGTTGGAACCGGTCGGGATAGTCGGCGGCGACACCATCGGCGTGCGGCTGAACCGTCGGGTCGCGATCCAGGCCAATCACCTCGGCGCCGGTCGACAGAATAGCGCGGGTATAGCCGCCGGCGCCGAAGGTGGCGTCGATCACGACATCGCCGGGACCGGGCTTCAACGCCTCGATCACCTCGGCCAGCAGGACGGGGGCGTGCGGTGCTTCGGTCACGATCCGCCCCCCGCCAGCTTCATCTGGGCCGCCAGTTTCAGGGCGCCGATCTGGGCCATGCCGGCCTTGGCCAGGGCGCGCTGCTCGGCGCGACGGGCCGCCCACTTCTCGCGCGACCAGATCTGGAACCGGTCGTTCAGGCCGACGATGACGACCGTGTCCTCCAGCCCCGCCTCGGCGCACAGACCTTCCGGCAGGGTGATGCGGCCGCCGGAATCATAGGCCAGGCGCACCTGCTCGCCCATCACCTGCCACTCCAGCGCCGAACGTTCTTCGGAGCCGAACGGCAGGGACTCGATCATCTCGGCGTAGACGGCGAACAGCCGGTCCCCGCCCGCTTCCAGACAGTCGGCCTCGATGGAGGGAAAGATGAACACGCCGCCGGCGGCGCCGTTTTCGGTCGTGCGGAAATCGTTCGGGATCAGGAGACGGCGCTTGCCGTCCAGCTGCTTCTCGTAGGTCGAGAGAAACACGCTCTGCCCAATCGAACCCTTCGGCCCGTCCCTAGATGCCCGACGAACGCCCGACGCGCCCGCCTCTCAGCCCCAAATCATGCGACTGGGATAGCATGGGACGAAATGGGTCTCAATGGGATCGAAGCCAAGATTTAACCATGTTTTGACATGTGACGACTTAGGCACGCTTGAACATACAGAACATACACGGAACACGCCTAGTATTCACAGGCTGTGGGGCGTTCTAACCTTCCCTGACCCGTCAACAGGTTAACGACCGCAAAACTGCGGGAGCGTCGCCAGAACACTGAAATGCGGGGATAATCCGAACCCGGACCAGGCGACGCGCAATGGGGAGGCGCCGGCGTCCCACCCCACTGGCTCAAGAAGGCCGATAGGCCCGAGAAAAACCGGCCTCAAGTAGCGCGAAGCGCGATAGGCCCAAGAAAACCGCCTCAAGTAGCGCGAAGCGCGATAGGCCTTAAAAAATGCCAGACGGCCTGTAAGCCGGGTTTTGTTCCGCCCCGGGCCGAAACCCGGAACGACGACGATCATTCCTCTGGACCGTCCATTGCTGAACGGTTCTCGCGACCTACCCGGACATCTGAGGCGGTGAGCCCCGCGAGGCGAACCCCGCGCGATGTCCCTATTTGGTCTTGCTCCAGGCGGGGCTTGCCATGCCGTCCCTGTTGCCAGGCACGCGGTGGGCTCTTACCCCACCCTTTCACCCTTACCGGTCTCGCGAGGCCGGAGGTTTGCTTTCTGTGGCGCTATCCCTCGGGTCGCCCCGGGCGGAAGTTATCCGCCGCCTTTTCACCGTGGAGCCCGGACTTTCCTCGACGAGATCAAGTCCCGCCGCGACCGCCCAGCCGTCTGGCGGGGGCTAGATGCGCCGCCACGTCGCGCAGGTCAACAACTAGCTGGGCGAGGCCCTGCGCGGCTGATTGACGAGACAGAACCGCCATGGCTGATAAGCCTGTCGGAGGATGGCGGACATGATGAAGTATGGGGCGGCCAACGGGCGCGCGCGGCTGCTGGTGATCTTCGGAGCCGCCTCGCTGGCGGCGGTCGGCGTGGGGGCGTGGGTGTGCGCGGCCAGCGGCGTGCCGACAGGATCCTGGGTGCGAAATCTGGCGGCCTGGATGGTTGGGGGGCTGGCGGCGGCGGGTTTGGCGGCGACGGCGCGGCCTGCGGTCCTGCCTATCGTGCCTTGGCTGGCGGGCGCAGGGCTGGCGACCACCTTCTTCAATCCGGCCCAGGAGGGCGTTCATCGTTGGATCGACGTCGGTCCCCTTCACGTCAATGTCGCCATGGTCGTTTCGCCTGCCGCAGCGGTCGCTCTGGCGATGGCGGCGGACCGCCTGACGGTCTGGATCGCGGCCTTCGTCGCCCTGGCGCTCCTGGTCGCCCAGCCGGACGCGTCCCAGGCCACGGCGATGGCCGGGGTGATCGGGCTGGTCGCCGCCTTTTCGCTGAAGACCCGCGTGATGAAGGCGCTGGCCATCGCGGGCGCCGGTCTGTTGACCACTGTGGCCTGGATGCGGCCCGATCCCCTGCAACCGGTCGCCGAAGTGGAGGAGATCGTCGGGATGGCCTTTCGACTGTCGCCCGTCATCGGCGGCCTGGCGCTGATCGCCCTGATCGGCGTCGTTGCGGTTCCGGCCGCCCTGAGTCCATCCAAATCCGGATCGGCTCTGGCCGGCGCGGCGCTGAGCCTCTGCCTGGCCTTGTGGGCGGTCACGCCGATGTTCGGCGCCTTCCCCGTCCCTCTCGTCGGGATCGGCATGAGCCCCATTCTTGGCGCCTGGCTGGGCGTAGGCCTGCTGGCGGCCCTGCACCGCAGGCCGCCCCCTAGTCCAGCACGCCCGTGACGCTTTCGACGCTGGCCAGTTGCAGCAGGCCGACCAGCCGCGCCCGCGTCTCGCCGTCGGCGACGCCGTCGATGCGGTCGGGGCGCCAGTGGCGCTGGAAGGCGCGGACAGTGGTTTCGGTCTCGGCGTCATAGTCGCCGCCGGGCGTCAGCCCATAGCCCAGCCGGTGCAGGCCGGCGCGCAGGACCACGGCCCCGATCCCCTGGTCGCCCTTCTGCAACAGGCCGCCCAGGGCCTTGATCCGGTCGGCGGCGGGCTCGAACCAGAGGCCGTGGCCCGCCTCGGCCAGGCGTTTCCACGGGAACAGCTCGCCGGGATCGGTCTTGCGCGCCGGCGCCAGGTCGGAATGGGCGATGATGCGGTTGTCGGGAATGGTCCAGCGGTCGCGGATGTCGCCGATCAGGGCGATGACCGCCGCGATCTGGGCCTCGGGAAACAGCCGATAGCCGAACTCATGGCCCGGATTGACGATCTCTATGCCGATGGAGGCGGCGTTGCAGTCGTCCTCGCCGCGCCAGCCCCCCGCCCCGGCATGCCAGGCGCGCCGTTCTTCGGGCACAAGCTGGAAGATCCGGCCGTCCTCCTCGACCAGATAATGGGCCGACACCTTGGCCTCGGGGTCGCGCAGCCGCGCCAGGGCGGCCTCGCCCGTCTCCATGCCGGTATAGTGCAGCACCAGCATGTCGGGCGGCGCCCGACGCGTGTCGAAGTTCGGCGAGGGCGCCGCAATCAGGTCAATCATGGCTTCAGGCCTCAGCGGCCGTGGCGTTCCCAGCCGTAGGCGACCCAAGTCCCGTCCACCTTGTGCGCCTCGATCACGTCGGGATCCCCGGCGCGGCGGCGGGGCCCCAGGTTGCGGCGCGCGCGCATGGCCAGACCGGCCAGGAAGACCAGCACCCCGGCGAACAGGGCGATCACCGCGACGGCGGCGGCGGTGAAGACGGCCAGGACCGCGCCCACGGCCATGGCGGCGACGGCGGCGATCATGCCGGCGATCCACATCACGGAGGCCACGAGGCCGTTGGGCCGGCGGCGAGCGGCGAAGCCGATGGTGGCGAGACGTTCAGGCTGGAACATGGGTCATCCTTTCAGGCGTCCCGAAGAACGCCCATTCCACAATGTCGGTCCATCGGGCCTCGCGGTCAATGGATCCGCCTTCAAGCCTGCGTGCGATGGATCGTCACTGCCGGCCTCAGAACATCGGCTGGTCGGCCAGGACCACCGCGCCCTCGCTGCGCATCCGCTCGCCTTCGATGCGGCGCATCACCGCCTGGGCCTGGGGATCGGCCATGACGCCGCCCAGCATGACCAGGGCCTGGGCCGCCTCGCTCTGGACCCCGAACATCTCGGACAGGGCTTCCCACGGCGACTTCGACTTGGGGAAATGCTTGAAGCGGACCGATTCCCCGGCGGGGATCTTGGCCAGGGCCTTGGCCTTGGCCACCGCCTCGGTCAGGCCGCCCAACTGATCGACCAGGCCCAGCGGCAGGGCCTGGGCCCCCGTCCAGACCCGGCCCTTGGCGATCTCGCGCACGCGGGCCGGCTCCAGCTTGCGGCCCGTGGCCACCCGCGTGATGAAGTCGTCGTAGATCCGGTCCATCGAGCCGGCGAAGGCGGCGCGCTGGCTGTTGGTGAAGGACTGGGTCGGCGAGAAGGCGTCGGCGTAGGGACCGCCGACCGTCAGTTCACGCATGTCCACGCCGAACCGGCCCAGGGCGTCGGCGATCACGAACTTGCCGCCGAACACGCCGATCGAGCCGGTCAGGGTCGAGGGCTGGGCCACGATCCAGTCGGCTTCCGAACTGATCCAGTAGCCGCCCGAGGCCGCATAGGCGCCCATGGACACCACCACCGGCTTGCCGGCGGCCTTGGCCGCGCGCACGGCGGCCAGGATCTGTTCCGAGGCTTCGGGCGATCCGCCCGGCGAAGAGACGCGGAAGACGATGGCCTTCACGCCCTTGTCCTCGATGGCGTCATAGATGGCCTCGGCCGTGTCGTCCGAATGGATCGAAGAGCCGCCGCCGAAGCCGCCGCCGTCGCTGCGTCCGGTCACGATGGCGCCCTCGCCGCCGACGATGGCGATGGCGATGGCGTTCTTGCCCGAGCCGGTCCGCTCGCCCTTGTCCGACGTGTACTGGTCGAACTCGACGATTTCGGCGCCCTTGCCGGCGCGGCGCTTGATCTCGGCCTCGGCCTCCTCGACCTGGCCGATCTTGTCGATCAACTTGTTCGCCAGGGCCTGTTCGGCCGAATAGGGGCCGGCCTCGATCACGGTCTTCAGCGCCGCCGGCGTCGTCTTGCGGTCCTGGGCCGCATTGGCCAGGGCGCTGTCATAGAGGGAGGTCATCCAGGCGGTCATGGCCTCGCGGTGCGGGCCGGTATAGTCGCTCTGGGTGTATTCGTTGACGGCGTTCTTGTACTCGTAGCGCTGCTCGAAATCGGCGCGCACCCCGTATTTCTCGAACGCCCGCCCCAGGAAGACGCTGTCGGCCGAGAAGCCCGTCGCCTGGAAGCCGGCCGTGTTCTGCATCCACAGTTCCGAGGCCGAGGCCCCGACCATATAGGTGGACATCACCGCCCCCATGGGCGCGAAGCCCTGGCTGTGGGCGATGACCGGCTTGCCCGAGGCGCGGAAGCGGCGGACCGCCTGGCGCAGTTCGTCCGCCGTCGCCGGGGTCATGCCGCTTTCCGGCAGGCGGATCAGCAGGGCCTTGACGCTCTTGTCCTCCTCGGCCTGGGCCAGGCCGTCCACCACCTGGGTCACCGACAGGCCGGACCCGCCGAAGGCCGCGAACGGGTTGGTCGAGGGCTGGTCGCTGACGCCCTCGCGCAGGTCCAGCTCCAGCACCGAGGTCGCGGGCGCCGTCGGCTTGGACGAGCCGGCGATCGCCACGGTCAGCAGCACCACCGGAATGACGACGACGAACAGGATCAGTCCGGTGAAGACACCCAGGACCGTCAGGAAGAATTGCTTCATGGGAGAAGGCGCGCTCGCAAGGGGCCGAAAATGGCTCGGCTTCACCATAGCCTCGGAACGGTCACCGTCAAATGAACGTCCCGCAACGTAGGCGCGTCGGATCGCCCCGGATCCACCATGTTGCGGCGCCGCGTGACGATTGATGCGCGTCCCGGAAATCCCTATATGAGCCGCAAGCGAGCGGGGGCCTGTCGCCCGCGCCATAGACCGGAGACCGCCCCATGCTGGTCACCCTGATGAAATCCAAGCTGCACCGCGCCACGGTGACCCAGGCCGACCTCGATTACGAAGGCTCGATCGCCATCGACATGGACCTGCTGGACGCGGCGGGCATCTTTCCGCACGAACAGGTCGATGTGCTGAACATCACCAACGGCGCGCGGTTCACCACCTACGCCATCGAGGCGCCGCGCGGCTCCCGGGTCATCGGCGTCAACGGCGCCGCCGCCCGCCTGGTCCAGAAGAACGACAAGGTGATCGTCGTCACCTACGGCCAGCTGCCCCAGGAAGAAGCCCGCCAGTGGACGCCGAACGTCGTGCTGCTGGACGACGCCAACGAGATCAAGCGCGCCGGCTGACGCCCGCCCCTTTCCCACCAGGGAAACAATCGACCCTCACGCCGAATGCAACAAGGCCCGCCGTCGCCGGCGGGCCTTTCTTCATTCCGAACCGCGGATCAGCGGGCGATGTCGTAGACGCCGGTGATGTCGATCCGGACCGTCAGTTCGCCGGCGGCGACCGGGGTGCTGTCGCGGCTTTCCATCGCCATGGCGCGCACGGCGAACAGCTGCGGCGGCGCGGGCGAATAGCCGCCGCCTTCGCTCAGGTTGCGGATGCCGGCCAGCTGGACGTTCAGGGCCTGGGCGTACAGCTGCGCCTTGGCCTGCAGGGCGCGCACGGCCAGCTGACGCGCGCGATCCTCGGCCGCGCTCGGATCCTTCAGGCCGAAGCTGATGCCGTCGATCTGGTTGACCCCGGCGGCGACGACGGCGTCGGCGGTGGTTCCGACCTTGCTCAGGTCGTTGATCGTCACCGTCACCCGGTTCACGGCCTGATAGCCGCGCAGCTTGGGCGGTTCGTTCTGCACATAGTCATATTGCGCCGACAGGTTCAGGCCCGAGGTCTGGACGTCGCGCTCGGCGATCCCGGCGCGGCGCAGGGCGGCCATGACCTGGGTCATCCGGGTCGCATTGTCGCGCATGGCCTCCTGGGCCGTCGCCGCCTCGGTCTGGACGCCGAAGCTGATGGTGGCCATGTCCGGCGCGGCCTTGACCTCGCCATAGGCCGACAGGTTCAGCGACGGGGCCGGCTGCATCATCTGGATCGCGCCCGGCTGCAGGGTCTGGGCCATCGTCGGCGCGGCCGCGCCCAGGGCGACAGCGGCCGTCAGGGCCCCGCCCAGCATCAGGGTTTTGAACGCGCGTTTCATGCAGAAGTCTCCGTAGAACGATCCCGACCGACGGGTTCGTCGATCCATGGCCGCAACCTTGGCCTTTTACACCTGAACCAACGTCCGCGCCTCCCCGTCGGTTTCCGTTCATCTTGATGAATTCGCCGAAAACCGTCCGACGACCCCGCGCCCCTTGGCAAGCCGCGCCAACCCCTGCTAGGCGGTTCCTCCCGCCGCACCGCGCGCCAGGACCGCCGGTCCCGTCGCGTCCTGGGGGCCTGTAGCTCAATGGTTAGAGCCGACCGCTCATAACGGTCTGGTTGGGGGTTCGAGTCCCTCCGGGCCTACCAACTCTGTGTCGAGACCACTTAAGAGGTGGGTCAAATTCGGTTAAGAGCGGCTCAGCGACTGGAGTCATCGGCCATGCACCGGCTGGCTGTCCGCGCCTGACTCTAAGGGACATCGAGAAAGTCCGCTTTCGGCGAACAGGGCTCATTCGGAAGGCAAAGTCGCTTGCGAAGGCTCAGCTGAGCCATTGCGAGGCCAGGTCCGTGCGGCTCCGAACGAGCCCCGGCCGCTGCCGATAGTCGCAACGGCGAGGTCGTGTCCGGACAGCCGTCACGCCAGCTGCTAATCTCGCGTCCGCAGCCTAGAGCGCCTAGGGCTGCGCGATGCGCCAAGCGCCGTTGAGGACGCCGTCGCCGGTGATGTCGCCCGGCTTGGCGTCCTTGGTCCAGGTGTAGAGGGGGCGGCCCTGGTAGGCCCATTGACGGGAGCCGTCGTCCCGGATGACGACGGTATAGCTTCCGCTCGCTTGCGCATCCGCATCGGCGGCGAAGGGCGGCCAGTTTGCGGCGCAGGGTCCATTGCAGACCGATTTGCCGTCGCTGTCCTTATCGAACGTATAGAGGGTCATGCCCTGCGCGTTCGTGAGCGCGGGACCTTTTGCGGTTTCCCCCGTTCTGGCCGGATCAGCGGCCAGCGCGGCGGTGGATACGGACAGCGCGAGCACGGTTGCGATGATGGCGCGGGTTATCACAGGTCAACTCCTTCTGTGGGCTGGACCTGCAATAGACAGCCGACGCACGGCGATTATTCCCGACCCCCTGATTAAATCTCGCGCGGACGGGTCGACAGAGGTTTGAGAGCTGCCGGGAAATCCCCTTCCGCCGGCTGTTCACCTCCATGGCGAGACCCGGCGTGGAGCTCCACAAGCGCTCGCACCCGACGTCAGCCCAACCGTCCGCCCCCCTTTCAGCTCAAGCCGCAGGGCGGCGGCAAGGGTTCCGCTTGAGGCGACGCCGCCTCCCCGCCCCCATCGGCCTCAGCTCTGGTCCAGGTCGTCGACGTCCTCATCCTTCGCGGTGGTCGGGACCGGTGTGCGGGGGTCGGCGCTGAGGGGGCCCTGGGGCAGGTCGCCTTCGGGCTGGCGGCTGGCCGACGGGCCTTCCTGCAGCCGCTGCGTCATGGGGTCGGGCCCGATCTGGCCGCCCGGCCCGATTCCGCCGGCGCGCAGCCGCAGCTCCTCGGGCGGGGTGTTCAGCGATCGGCCCCGGGCGACGCCCTGGGGCAGGGCGTCCTAGGCCTGTTGCTCGCGGTTGCGGTCGGTCATGGTCTATCTCCTGGGTTTCAGGAAATAAGACCCGCGCGCCGCCGATGTTCCCGCACCGCGGCGGCGGCTCAGCCCTCGGTCCAGCGCTCCACGTCGGGCTGGAGCCCGATCTGGGCCAGGCCGGCGGCGATGGATTCGAACTCGCCGCCGGTCTCGATCCGCGATGCGCCGAAGCGACGGTGGAACAGGGCGCGCACGGCCGGGGTCAGGGAGGTGCCGCCGGTCAGGAAGACCCGGTCGATACCCTCCAGCGGCAGGCCCGAGGCGTGGAGCGCCTCGTCCAGGGCGGTCTCGATGGCGGTCAGCTCCGGCGCGATCCAGGCCTCGAACTGGGCGCGGGCGACCGGGGCCTCGATCCGCACCCCGCCGGCGACGAACGAGAACTGGGCCGTCTCGGCGCGCGACAGATCCTGTTTCAGGGTCGAGACGGCGCGGTACAGGGCGTGGCCGTGGTTGTCGTCCAGCACCTCGATCAGCCGCTCGATCTTCTCGGGCTCCAGCGAGGTCGAGGCCAGGCCCCGGATGTCGCGCATGTCGCGCGAGGCCCGCAGCAGGGCCAGTTGGTCCCAGCGGGCGAAGGCGGAATAATAGCGCTGGGGCGCCGGCAGGGTCTTGCCCAGGCTGGTGTAGAAACTGCCCTTGCCCAGTTCCGGCGACACTAGATTGTCGATGATCCGATAGTCGAAGGCGTCGCCCGCCACCCCCACGCCCGACCGGGCCAGGGGCGTGGACTTCAGCCCGTCGGGCGTGTGTTCGAAACGGATGATGGAAAAGTCGCTGGTGCCCCCGCCGAAGTCGGCGACCAGCACCGTCGCATCCTGTTTCAGGGTCCGCGCGAAATAGAAGGCGGCGCCGACCGGCTCATAGGCGTAGCGGACGTCCTCGAACCCCAGCCGCTTGAACGCCGTCTCATAACGCTCCAGGGCCAGGGCCTCGTCCGGCCGCCCGCCGGCGAAGGTGACGGGCCGCCCCACGATGACGCGCGGCGGCAGGTCGGCCATGGCGGCGCCCGCATGGTGACGCAGCTTCAGCAGGAAGGCGGAGAGCAGGTCCTCGAACGTATAGCGGCGATCGTGGATGCGGGTCTCGGTGAAGGCGGCGCTGGCGGCGAAGGTCTTGAACGACTGGATGAATCGGGTGTCGTGCGGATCCTCGACATAGGCCTCGATGGCCCAGGGGCCGGCCTCGACGATCCGTTCCGGCCGCCCCTCGCCCTCGGCGGCGTGGAACTGGAAGCTCAGGGCCGAGCGGAAGGTGGCGGTCTCGCCGCCCTCGATCGCGAACTGCACCAGGACGGCGCCCGTCTTCGGATCGGCCAGGGCGACGACGGAATTGGTCGTGCCGAAATCTATGCCGATCGTCAGCGGCTGTGGCGTGGTCATGACCCGGCTCCTCGAAGGGCGGGCTTCCTACAGCGTCCGGGCGCAATAGGAAACGCCGGATCGGCGCTTTACCGGCGGTTCGTCGCCTCGGCGTGTCGCGCCAGCAAGGCTTCGGCCTGGTCCAGGTGCAGGCGTTCGACCATGGCGCCCCCGACCCGGATCGCGCCGCGTCCCTCGGCCTCCGGCGCGGCGAAGGCCCCGACAATGTCGCGCGCCCGGGCGACCTCCGCCTCGGACGGCGAGAAGGCGGCGTTGGCGGCCGCGATCTGCGACGGATGGATCAGGCTCTTGCCGTCGAACCCGTACAGCCGCCCCTGCGCCGCCTCGGCCGCCAGTCCGTCCGCATCCTCGATCCGGTTGAACACCCCGTCGATGGCCAGCAGTCCCTGCGCCCGCGCCGCGACCACCAGGGCCGCCAGCCAGGGCTTGAACGGTTCGCGGTCCGGCGACGCCCCGGTCCCCAGCGCCTTGGCCAGGTCGTTGACCCCCAGCATCAGCCCGTCCAGCCGCCCGCCGGCCGCCGCAATGTCGTTCAACGCGATCAGCCCGCGCGGCGTCTCGATCATGGCCCACAGCGCCGCCCCCGGCGCACGGGCCGAGATCGCATGGACCGTCTCGACCGTCTCCACCTTGGGCGCGACGATCAGGCCGGCGCCCGCCTCCGCCAGGGCGTTCAGATCGTCTTCGCCCCAGTCGGTGTCCAGCGCGTTGATCCGCACCCCCAGCTTCGGCCCAAAACCTCCGGCGCGAACCGCCGCCACCGCCGCCGCCCGCGCCTCGGCCTTGGCCTCGGGCGCCACCGCGTCCTCCAGGTCCAGAATCGCCACATCGCAGTCCAGCGTCCGCGCCTTCTCCACCGCCCGCGCGTTCGACGCCGGCAGATACAGCACGCTGCGGACCAGCTCGCCCCGCATCAGACCCGCCCGGTCACCGGCACCAGGGCGCCGGTCATGGCCCGGCTCTCGGGCGAGGCCAGGAACAGGATCACCGCCGCCAGATCGGCCGGCGCCACCCAGGTCGCCGGATCGGCGTCCGGCATGTCCTTGCGATTGGCCGGGGTGTCGATGATCGAGGGCAGGACCGCGTTAACCGTCACCGCCGTCGTCTTCAGCTCCTCCGCCAGGGCCTGGGTCAGGGCGTGAACCCCCAGCTTGGCCGCCCCATAGGCCCCCATGCCCGCGCCGGGCTTCAGCGCCGCGGCCGAGCCGACATTGACGATCCGCCCGTCCGAGGCCGCCTTCAGATACGGCAGGGCCGCGCGGCTGGCGTTCAGGGCGGTGGTCAGGTTCAGCGCCTGCATCCGGTCCCAGGCCGGCGCCGCGTCGTCCGTCGTCTGCCACACGAAGCCGCCGGCGATATTGGCCAGCACGTCCAGCCGCCCGAACCGGCTGATCACCGAGGCCACGGCCCCCTCGGCCTGGGCCGGGTCGTTCAGGTCCACCCCGCCGATCTCCAGCACCCCGGCCGGGACCGGATGGCCCTCGGCGTGGTCGATGACGGCGACCGCCAGCCCCGCCGCCCGCGCGGCCTCCAGCACGGCCCGGCCCAGCACCCCGTGCCCGCCGGTGATCACCATCACCCGTTGCGTCATCTCGTCCTCCATCCCTTCCCCCTCTTGTTCTTCAGCTCAGCCGGCGGCGAAGACCCTGGCCATCAGCCGCTCCAGCCCCGCCTGGTCCACGGCGTCGAAGGCGGCCGGCGTCGTCGCGTCCACGTCGAACACGGCGATCAGATCGCCCTTGGCGTCCAGCACCGGCACGACGATCTCGCTGGCCGACCGGCTGTCGCAGGCGATATGGCCGGGGAAGGCGTGGACGTCCTCGACGATCTGGGTCTGGCGCGTCGCCGCCGCCGTCCCGCACACCCCGCGCCCGAAGGCGATCCGCAGGCAGCCCAGCGTCCCCTGATACGGCCCGACCACCAGTTCATCCGCCTTGTCCGGCGCCACCACGTAGAAGCCCGTCCAGAAGAAGTCGTCGAAGGCGTCGGCCAGCATCGAGGCGACCGTGGCCATCCGCGCCGTCAGATTGGGCTCCCCCTCCAGCACGGCCAGCACCTCGGCCTCGACCTCGGCGTAACGGTCAGCCTTGTCGGCGGGGCGGTCGTCGCGGGCGACGTAGGACATGGGCGGCTCCTTCGATTCGCAGCCGATATAGGGGGCGGTCGTCTCCGACGCGAGCTTTCGTCTCAGGACCGAATTTTCTAAGCATCGGAAATCAAACAACAAGGTTCTCCGGCCTGAAAATAGGGGCTTGCTGCCGCACAGCTTTGTCGCAAAACAGCGTTAACCATGATGAACGATCGGACCTGTCGGCGCACGTGGGCGTCGTCCTGCGTCATGGCGTACACAGGATTACCGGGGGCGACAGCGACTGATGAAGGAGCACGACAAAACGGCGCACGACCCCTTCCGTCTCCAGCGGCATCGCACGCCCCTGGCCGGCGGCGCCCTGGCGATCGTGGTCCTTCTGATCGCCGTTCTGCTCCTGGCCAGTTGCGGCGACGGCCGGCCGGGCTTCTGGCGTCGGGGCGGCCAGAATGACGCCGCCCTCTCCTGCCCCCGCCCCGCCTCGGTGACGGGGTCCGAGTTCAACGCCCAGGAGGCCGGTCTGCGGGCCCTGCGCCGCGCCGCCTTCCGCGGCGACGTCTTCGCCCAGCTGGAGCTGGGTTCGCGCTACGCCGCCGTCCGCGCCACCGACAAGAATATCGAGGACCCGATCGAAAGCGCGGTCTGGTACGCCATGGCCCTGGCCAATGACGAGGGCTACGCCCCGATCAACCGGGTCGAACGCAAAAGGGGCGGACTGTTCGGCGGCGGCTGGCGCCCGCTGTCGCGCTACGACGACTGCCGCGCCTTCGAACGCCACCGCGCCTATCAGGTGCTGGACCGCCAGCTGTCGCGCATGAGCCGCGAGGAGCAGGAGGCGGTGCGCGACCGGGTCATCTACGTCCTCTCGACCCAGGACGCCGAGGGCTATCGCACCCTGGCCCGGCTGCATGACGGTCTGTACGGCCCGTTCGGCGAGCCCGAGGACAATCCCGAGGCGCGCGAGGCCCTGGGCCGCGCGCCCGACGGCCAGGGCCTCGGCCAGAAGCGTCCCCGCGGCGGCTATTGGGCGGCGATCAACCTGTTCCAGCGCAACGACGTCGACGCCTATCTGTACAACTATCTGGCGGTCCAGACCGGCGACGTCGGCGCCTATGTGCTGATGAAGGACTTCGAACGCTCCTCGCCCGGCCGCGCCCAGTACGCCGGCTTCGTCGAGGCCAAGGCGCGCCAGTGGACGCCGCCGTTCGAATTCTACCCGCTGGAGGCGCCGGCCTCGGGCGTCCCCTTCTCGGACGAGAGCCGGCCGCGCGGCGACGCCTATGAATACGCCCTGTCGCGGCTTCAGGGCGAACTGCCCTTCATCCATGTGGGCCGCGCCCTGCGCTATCTGGGCGTGACCCCCGAGGCCGTCACCGCGCCCGAGCAACTGTCCCGTCAGCAGATCGAGGCCTTCGAGGCCATGATCGGCCATGCGACCGAAAGCCGGCTGTCCCCGGTCGAACGGGTCCGCGCCATCCAGCTGGCCGCCGTCAACGGCTCGTCCGAGGCCCAGCTGGTGCTGGCGGTCATGTACGCCGAGGGGATCGGCCTGCCGGCCGACTACGCCCGGTCGTTCAAGTGGTTCGAAGAGGCGGCCCGCCAGGGCAGCCCCGAGGCCAAGTTCGCCATGTCCACCTATTTCGCCCTCGGCGTCGCCGGGGTGGCGGATCAGGACAAGGCCGACGCCGTCGCCTACCGCATCGAATCCGCGCTGTCGGGCTTCGGCCCCTCGGCCTCGCGCCTGCAGGCCCTGCTGTCCCAGGTGTCCCGCGCCCAACAACAGCGCCGTTAACAGGGAGGGTCTGGTCGCATGAACATCCGCTCGCTCGCGAAAGTCTCGCTCCTCGCGGCCTTCGCCCTATCCACCCTGGCGGCCCTGCCCGACCCGGTTCAGGCTCAGGTCGCCGCCAAGGTCGAGGCCCAGACCCGGCCCAACTTCGGCGTCCTGCTGGACCCGCCGACCCGCAGCCGCCCGCGCGCCCATCGCCGCTACGACTACGGCCGTTATCG
>NZ_JMQR01000066.1:0-16630 GCF_000698025.1 Brevundimonas sp. EAKA
GGCCCTGGCCTTGTCGTCCGGCGAGGCCTCGGCCCGACTGGTGCAGGACGTGGATGCGGTCCAGACCCTGTTCGTGCGTCTGTCGGCGCCCTGGGCCTTGGGTGCGGGCGCCGTTTCGGCCGCCCTGCTGGCCGGCATGGCCAGCCCCATGGCGGGCCTGATGCTGCTGCTCGCCATGGGACTGAGCGCTGCGGGTTCGGTGCTGATCGCCCGTCGCCTGGCCGCCCCCGCCGGACGAGAGGTTCAGATCGCCACGGGCGTTCTGAAGGATCGGCTGACCGCCCTGGAAGCCGTTTCTCCGGAACTGAAGGCCTATGGCCTGGACCGCTGGGCGGCCGGCGAGGCTGCCCAGGCCGCCGCCCGTCTCGACCGAAGCCAGATCGTCCTCAGCCAGGCCGGCGGCTGGATGGCCGCCTGGCAGGCGACGGTCACGGGCCTGGCCGTCGCCGCAGTCGTGCCCGCCACCCTGGGCGCCGCCCTGCCGATGACGGCCCTCGCCGCCCTGGCCGCCGTCATGGGGATCGAGGCCGCCGCCGGACTGGTCGGCGCCCTGCAACAGAACGGCGCCGCCGTCGAAGCCGCCCGGCGGCTGGACGCCCTGGCCTCGGCCCCGTCGCTTGCGTCTTCGCCCGCCCCCTCGGAGGCGAGCCTGGTCCTGTCGGCGGACGGCGTTCAAATGGCCCCGCCGCTACGCCTGGGCCTGATCGGCCCGTCCGGGTCGGGCAAGACCACGCTGGCTGAACGACTGGTCGGCCTGCGCGACGCCCTGGCGGACGAGGCGCGCTTGGGCGGATTGGACATCGCCGGCGTCGCCCCGGACGACCGCCGCCCGCTGTTCGCCTACGCCGCCCAGGACATCCGCCTGATCGACGGCACGATCCGCGACAATCTGCTGCTGGCCGGCCCCGCCGAAGACGGCGCGCTGTGGCGCGCGCTGGAGGATGCGGCCCTTGCCGAACGGGTCCGCGCCGATCCGGCCGGCCTGGACGCCCGCGTCGGCCCCAATGGCGAGAGACTGTCTGGCGGCGAGCGGCGACGGCTGGGCCTGGCTCGCGCCTATCTTCGGTCCGCGCCCTGGCTGGTGCTGGACGAACCGACCGAAGGCTTGGACCCGACGACCGAGGCCCAGGTGCTGACCGCGCTCGACCGGCGTCTGAAACACTCGGGCCAGGGCCTGATCGTCGTCAGCCACCGCCCCGCCCCGACACAGCTGTGCGACCGGGTCATCCGGGTGGAGGGGATCGCCGAAGACGGAAAGGTCCGCCTGACCGTCACGCGTCAGCTGGCGCCGGTCTAGACGGTTCCATCGCTGGACGACGAAACGGGTTTCAGACTTCGCCTTCGGCGATGTCGCGAAGGCGGTCGGGCTGTTCGATCCGCAGTTCGTTCAGCGACAACAGGCGGATCACGCCGGTCGTCTTCAGCTTGGTCAGAACCCGGCTGACGGTCTCGATGGTCAAACCCAGATAGTCGGCGATTTCAGACCGGGTCATCGGCAGCCGGACCTGATCCTCGGTCGATGGCCGCAGGGGATCGCGCGTCGGCAGGTCCAGCAGGAAGGAGGCGATCCGTTCCTGGGCCGTCTTGCGGCCCAGCAACAGCATCTGATTCTGCGCCGCCGCCAGTTCGTGGGTCGCCCGGTCCAGCAAGGCCTCTTCCAGCAAGGGCCGCTCGCGGATCAGGGCGCGATAGTCGGTCTTGCGGAACCGGCACAGGGTCGCGTCCTCGATGGCCTCGCCGGAAAAGGCGTAGTCCTGGCCCGTGGCCAGACCGACGAAGTCGCCGGCGAACAGGAAGCCCGTGATCTGGCGCCGCCCATCCGGCAGCAGCTTGTAGATCCGCACTGAACCCGAGGTGATGTTGAACAGATGGACCGCCGGATCGCCTTCGCGGATCAGGGCCTCGCCCGCCTTCAGCGTCACCCGTTCGGCGATGGCGTCGAGACCGGCCAGATCCGAGGAATCCAGGCTGCTGCACACGCTGAAGGCCCGCGCGCCACAAGCGGAACACACCGACTCCTGTCGGCGTTTGGCGCAGTCCGTGGGCAGGGATCGGAGTTCGAGCATGACGAAGGAGGTTAGACTTCGTCACCGACGCACGCAAACGGATTGATGGAGATCAAGGCGGCCATTTCGTCCACGGCTTATGGCGGCGAAAATGAGCGCCCTCCAGTATCGCCGCCTGAACAGCGACGAAGCCGACCAAGCCTATGTGTTGGCCCACATGGGGAACCCCAGTCTGACTCTGGAATCCTGGCGCGCTGTCGTGGATTCGGCCCCGGCCGTCGGCGGGGTCATCGCGGCCGTGGCGAATGACTGCGTCCGGGCCATACTGGCCTATTCCATCTCGACGACGTCCTCGGGCGAGCGGCAGTTCATGGTCGACACCCTGGTCGCCTTCGACCTGTTGCGGCCGGAAAAGCTGATCGAACCGCTCGTCGCCGCCGCCTGCGATCTGGCGCGCAAGGGGTGCAGCTCCATCGGCCTTTCCAGCCGAATCGACGCGCCGGGCTATGACGCCGTCATGCGCCAGATATCCGACGCCGCCGTGCTTCACCGCGTCATCTGATCCCGTCCTGCGCAGCCTGGCCGTAGCGTCGCGCCAGGACCGCACAGGCGAACAGCTGGATCTGGTGAAACAGCATCAGGGGAATGACGATCAGGCTGACGCTCTGCCCCGCAAACAGGATGGCGGCCATGGGCAGGCCGCTGGCCATGCTCTTCTTCGAGCCGCAGAAGACGATGGCGATCTCGTCCTCACGCGAAAAGCCCAGCCGCCGGCTGACCAGGGTCGTAACCGCCAGAGCGACCGCCAGGATCAGAACGTCCAGAACCACCACCAGCCCCAGGTCCAGATGAGACAGGCGGGTCCAGACCCCGGACACCACCCCGGCGCTGAAGGCGACATAGACGACCAGCAGAATCGAACCCCGATCCACCACCGAGGTCAGACGGCCGTGCCGCGTCAGCCAGCCGCCGATCAGGGGCCGCGCGGCCTGCCCGACGACAAAGGGCGCCAGGATCTGCAAGGCGATTCCTTCGATGGACGAAAGCGACACGCCCGCGCCGCCCACGGGCAGCAGCAGCATCACCAACAGGGGCGTGATGACCACTCCGGCCAGATTGGACACCGAGGCGGCGCACAAGGCGGCCGGCACATTGCCCCGCGCGATGGCGGTGAAGGCGATGGAGGATTGGACCGTCGACGGCAGCAGGCACAGATAGAAGAGGCCGATCCTCAGATCCTGAGCCAACCACGGCCCCGTCGCCCAGAACACGGCAAGGCCCATCAGCGGGAACAGCAGGAAGGTGGAGGACAGCACCATCCCCTGCAACCGCCAATGCGACAGTCCCGCCCAGACGGCGCCGGGCGACAGACGCGCGCCATAGAGGAAGAACAACAGGCCGATGGCCGCCGTCGCCGCCCCTTCGGCGACGTTCGCGCCCGCGCCGCGAGCCGGAGCCAGGGCGGCCAGAACCACCGTGCCGATCAGCATCAGCAGGTAAGGGTCGATCCATCGGCGCAACGCGTTCATGGCCCGGTCCTAGGCCGCGCCTCAGGCGAACGGCAAGCCCCGCATCAGATCGTCATCGGAGGCGAACCGATTCTGATCGTTCAGTTCGCACGCTCGGATCGGGCGACAAAATAGGGCAACAGCCCCGCCACCACCCGCCGACTGGCGTCCTCGTCCTGGTCGAGCATGTTCCTGAGCGGAGTTCCGATCAGGGCCTCGCCGAACGCGCTCAGCGCGATGAAGAGGACCGCCGAAGACAGTCGGTCCCGGCTGGCGTCGGACGGGTCGCCCAGTTTCTCCTGAATCACGTGGACCAGCCCGTTGACGGCGTCCCGAACGGGTTCGAGATGTGAGAGATCGCCCTTCAGCACGATCCAGGCCGCCAACTTGCCCGCCCCGCCTTCGGCGAAGGCGTCGAATACGGCGGTGACCAATTCCAGCGGCGCCCCCTCATCGGTACGCAGGCGCGCGATCGCCGCCTCGAGGTCGCGAGACAGATCCGCCACCATCGAACCCATCAAGGCCGACTGAAGCCCCTCGGCCGACCCGAAGTGATGGATCAGATTGGCGTGGGTCATTCCGAGGTCATCGGCGACGGCCTTCAGGGTGACGGAGTCCGGCCCTCCGGACAGCAGTCGCGCACGGGCGCAGACCAGGGCCTCCAGACGAGCTTCATCAGGGGTGCGACGACGACGACGAACGCGCTCTATTGACATCAGTGTTAGTTACATCCATGTAGATAGCAACTGGTTAAGCTCAGTCCTGGGAGAGAGCAAGTGACAGCCGAACTAATGGTCGCGGACGCCAAATTCGATCCGCAAACCCGCACGCCCAGCCGGCTGCGTCCCCGACGCGTCGAGCCGCTCCGGGCGCTTCGCGCCTTGCGCCGTCTCATCGCCGACAAGGAAGATACGACTCAGGTGTTCGAGATCATGAACGCTCTGGCCGGGCGTTCCGTCCGCCGGGGCTATGAGAAGATGCTCGAACAGCCTGAAGGCGCTCGGCAGGCCTATATGATGGTGGAATTGGCGGACCGGCTGCATGATCGGGCGTGGCTGGAGTCGCTCCCGCCGGGCACGGTCGGCCGCGCCTATCTGGACTTCATCGACGAGCGGAACCTCTCGGCCTACGGTCTGGCCGGGGAAAGCCGCAAGGTCGCGGACTCCGAGATCGAAGCCGCTCACCCCTACGCCTGGTATGCGCGTCGACTGCGCGACGTGCACGATCTTTGGCACGTTCTCACCGGCTATCGCACCGACGCGCTCGGAGAAGCCTGTGTGGTCGCCTTCTCTCTCCCGCAGACGCGAAGCGCGGGCTTTGGTCTCATCGCGGCCGGTGTTGCGATCGAAGCCGCCCGGGCCCGCACGGGCCACCCGTGTGCGCGCGCCGTTCTTCAGGCCTGGCTTCGGGGCCGCCGGGCGGCCTGGCTGCCGGCGCTGGACTACGAGGCGCTGATGTCGGTGCCGCTGGAGCAGGCCCGCGCCCGTCTCGGCCTGTCCGGTCCGACCCTCTACGACCGGATTCCGGTCGAACTTCGCAACAGCCTCCTGGTCGCGGCTTGATGGCGCCCCTTTCAGCCGTCCTGATCGCCGGACTTCTGTGCACGGCGGTTGCGGGGCCGGCTGCGGCGGCGGACAGTCGGCTTTTGGGACGATGGCGCACCGCCGCCCAGGGGGGCGTGGTCGAGATCCACGCCTGCGGCTCGGCCCTGTGCGGTCGGCTGGTCGATGCAGCGCCGCTCCGGCGCAATCCGGACCAAAGGGACGTTCGCAATCACGATCCCGCGCTGCGCGACCGTCCGCTGCGCGGGCTGAGGGTTTTGGAGGGATTTCGCGGCGGCCCGACGACCTGGACCGGCGGGCCGCTTTACGACCCGGACAGCGGGCGGCGCGCCGCCAGCGGGCGTCTGGTCCTCATCGATCCCGATCACCTTGCGGTGCGAGGCTGCATCGCTCCCCTGCTCTGCCGAACCCAGACCTGGGTGCGGCTGCCCTAGGGCCGCCGGTCAGGCCATGGCCCGACCGGCGGCGCGACCCGTAAAGAGGCATCCGCCCAGGAAGGTGCCTTCCAGGGCGTTGTACCCATGGGCGCCGCCGCCCCCGAACCCCGCAGCTTCGCCGGCCGCGTACAAGCCTTCGAGCACTGTTCCGTCAGGCTTGAGAACGCGACTGTCCAGATCGGTCTGAATCCCGCCCAGGCTTTTGCGCGTCAGGACATGCAGCTTGACGGCGATCAACGGACCGGACCGGGGATCCAGAAGGCGATGCGGTTTTGCGACCCGGGCGAGACGATCGCCCAGGTATCGGCGGGCATTGTGAACGCCCTGGATCTGGAGGTCCTTGGCGTAGGGGTTGTCGATCTGCGCGTCCCGGGCCGCGATCACCCGCCGCACCCCCTCGACGTCCAGCAGGGGCGTCGGGGTCAGAGCATTCATCCCGGCGACGAGGTCGCCGAGTGCGTCGGCGACCACGAAGTCGGCGCCGTGCGCCTTGAACGCCTCGACCTCCGGCGACGCGCCCTTGCCCAACCGGGTTCTGAGCACTCTCAGCCAGTCTCCAGAGGTGATGTCGCCATTCTGCTCCGATCCGGAAAGCGCGAACTCCTTTTCGATGATCGCCTGGGTCAGAACGAACCAGGAGTGATCGTGCGCCGCCAGGTCGGGCGTGGTGCGCAGGTGGCGAAGAGTCGAAAGCGTGTCATAGCCCGGCAGGGCCGGGAACGGCAGGCGGCGCCCAAGGGCGTCGAGCCAGAGGGACGACGGGCCGGGCAGGATGCGGATGCCGTGCCCTGGCCAGATCGGGTCCCAATTCCGCAGACCCTCGACATAGTGCCACATCCGGTCACGGTTCACGACGCGGGCCCCGGCCGCCTCGGCGATGTCCAGCCCCCGTCCATCGACATAGGCGGGCACGCCCCTGACCATCTCGCGGGGCGGACTTCCCAGGCGCGCGGGCCACAGACGCCGCACCTTGTCATGATCCCCGCCGATCCCGCCCGTCGCGATCAGCACCGACGGAGCCCGCAGGGTGAAGGACCCCACCGCATCCCGATTGGAGGCCCGGCCGCGCCCCGCCGCGTCCGGCGCCAGTCGAACGCCTGACACCCCTGTGACCCGCCCCGCTTCAACGATCAGGTCGTCGACGCGACAGCGCGGGTGATACGCCAGCCTGCCGCGTGTCTCGGCATCGCGCACGCGAGCCGCGAACGGGCCGCTCACGCCCGTCCCGGTGCCCCATGCGACATGGAACCGGGGGACCGAGTTGCCGTGACCATCGGCGCGACCGTCCCCCCGCTCGGCCCAGCCGACCATAGGCGTCAGTCGTATCCCGTGACGCCGTAACCAGGCGCGTTTCTCGCCGGCCGCAAATTCGACATAGGCCTTTCCCCACCGCACCGCCCACTCATCCTCGGCAAGCGCGCCGTCCAGCCGATCCCAGCCCGCGCTGCCCCGCCAATCCGACCAGGCGAGATCAAAGCCGTCGCGGACGCCCAGGCGACGCTGCTCGGGGCTGTCGACCAGGAACAGGCCGCCGAATGACCAGTGGGCCTGCCCGCCCAGGTTTGCGGCGTTCTCTTGATCCACCAGCGCCACTCTGCGGCCGGCCTGAACCAGCTCGTTGGCGGCGACCAGGCCCGCCAGTCCGGCGCCGACGATCACGGCATCACAGTCCATCCTGTTTCCCCTTTTTCGCGACGCGCGCGGGCGAAGATCGACATCCGAACTCCCCCATTCCGGATGACCGTCAACCAACACTGCTGTCAATATGTATTGACATGACGGTGAGTAGTGCGAAGTTGCCGACAACCGCCGGTGGCCCCGCCCCGTCGAGCGGAAACATCAGGCGGGAGGAAACGCACATCACGCGCCGCCGACAGACCGGCGCGCTTCGGGAGGATTTCATGGCTTCAGCGGTCAGCATTCGCGCGCGCCTCGCGCTCTCGGTATCGGCGACAGCCTTCCTGATGACCGGCGCGCCCGCGCTGGCGCAGACAACCCCACCTCAGCCGGATTCTGCTCCCGTCGTCGTGGACGACATCATCGTCACCGCCCAGAAACGCGAACAATCCGTGCAGGACGTCCCCATCGCCGTCACCGCCTTGTCGGCCGAGGCCCTGCAGTCGCGTCAGATCGATGGGGGTTCGGAACTGCTGCGCGCCGTGCCGAACGTCACCTTCTCCAAGTCCAACTTCAGCATGTACAACTTCTCGATCCGCGGGATCGGGACCAAGGCCGTCTCGGCCTCCAGCGATCCGGCGGTGGCCGTCAGCTTCAACAACACGCCCCTTATCCGCAACCGCCTGTTCGAGCAGGAATATCTGGACGTCGCCCGGGTCGAGGTGCTGCGCGGGCCGCAGGGCACCCTGTACGGCCGCAACGCCACCGGCGGCGTCGTCAACATGTTCCCCGAACTGCCCAAGTTCCGATCCGAAGGCTTCGCCGCGGGCGAACTGGGCAACTATGACAGCCGGCGCGGCCAGGCCATGCTCAACGTCCCCTTCGGCGACACATTCGCCGTGCGCGGCGCCTTCGGCTTCACCCAGCGCGACGGCTTCGACTACAACAGCTTCAACGACACCCATGTGAACGACCGCGACCTGTTCACCACTCGTCTGTCGGCCCGCTGGGAACCGACAGCGCGGTTCCGCGCCAATGCGATCTGGGAGCATTTCGAGGAAGACGACAATCGCTCGCGCACCGGCAAACAGCTGTGCACCACCGATCCGGGTCCGACCCAGGTCGGTTCGGCGTCCATCACCACGGCCTACACCCAGGACCAGCTGAGCCAGGGCTGCCTGCCCGGTTCGCTCTATGCCGACGCCGCCTATGGCGCGCCAAACGGCGGGTCCTTCGGGCCGGTTCGCCTGCTCGGCACGGCGCCGAACCTCGGCTTTGGTCCCAATTTTGAATCGATCAACCTGATCCCCCTCGGTTTCGACCCCTATGAAGGCGTGGTCCAGTCCCGCGATCTGAGAGAGATCGCCACCAGCTATGATCCGGTGTTCCGCGCCGAAAACGATGTGGTGCAGGTCAATCTGGAATTCGATCTCAGCGACACCCTGACACTCTATTCCCAGACCGCCTACGCCAAGGACGACTATTATGCGTCCCAGGACTATGCCCGCTACGTCTCCAACCCCGCCTTTGTGGACAGCAACAGTGTCTTAGACATCTTCGGCGATCCCGCGCCGTCGACCGCGACGCCGGGCGGGGTCTACACCGACCCTCAACTGGGTCCGTCAGACCGCATCCTGGCGGTGGACATCAGCCAATCGGACAATCGGCAATGGTATCAGGAGTTCCGGCTTCAGTCGAAGGGCGAAGGTCGATTCAACTTCAGCCTCGGCGCCAACTATCTCGATTTCAAATCTCAGGACGATTATTACGTCTTAAACAACACTTTCTCGCTGATCGCCGAATATTTCTACAACTTCGATTACCTACCGAACGGCGGAATCGGGACGCGGCCGTGCGACGACACCCAGCCGTTCGAATGCGTCTATGTCGATCCCAATCCGCTCAGCGAGATTAATGGAGAGGGGCACAACTACTTCCGCAGCAAGAACGTCATTCACACCCGGTCCTGGGCCGTCTTCGGTGAAGGATATTGGGATCTGACGCCTGAGCTGAGGCTGACCACCGGCCTGCGCTATACCGAGGATCGCAAGGACACGACCCCCTATCCCAGCCAACTGCTGCTGGGCGCCAATCTGAATGGCGATCCGGGCCTGGCCACGGGCGGCTATGTGCGCAGCGGCTATTACGCCCTGCCCGACGTCGAACAGAAATGGGAGGCGGTCACCGGTCGGATCGTGCTGGACTGGACGCCGGACCTGTCCTTTACCAACGACACCCTGGTCTATGCGTCGCTGTCGCGCGGCTACAAGGGCGGGGGCACCAATCCGCCCCGCCTGGACCTGAACCCGACCGTGGTCCAGTACCAGCCGCTGGCCGGCACCTTTGAGCCAGAATACGTCAACGCGTTCGAGATCGGGACCAAGAACTCGCTTCTGGACGGCATGCTCCGACTGAACGCCACCGCCTTCTACTACGACTACAAGGACTACCAGGTCTCCCAGATCGTCGATCGCATCTCGCTGAACGAAAACTTCGACGCCAAGATCTGGGGGCTTGAACTCGAGACCGTCTACAAGCCCACGCCCAACTTCCAGATCGACGCCAATTTCGGGTATCTGAAAACCCGCGTTGCAGATGGCGAGGGTTCGATCGACGTGATGAATCGGACGCAGGGCAACGAAGACTGGATCACCCTGCGGCCGTGGATCCAGGTGCCGTCGAACTGTATCGCGCCCAGAGACCTGGCCGAGCAGATCCTCAACAGCCCGTTCGGAACTGAACTCGCGATCTTCTCTCTCAGCGCCCTATGCGCCGGGTCGTCGCGGTTCGGGACCTTCAATCCCGATCTGGCCTCCAGCCTGCCCTTCTGGCAGTTCTACGGCTTCACCTACGATCCGCTCACCGAGGCGCCGAACGGCGGGCGGGGCTTCGAGGCCGACCTGAGCGGCAACGAACTGCCCAACTCGCCCAACTGGACCGCCAACATCGGGGCCCAGTACAGTTGGTTCCTGGGCGATTGGGACCTGACCCTGCGCGGCGACTACTATCGCCAGGGCGAGAGCTTCTTCCGCGTCTACAACACGGAATATGACCGGCTGGAGGGCTGGGACAATCTGAACCTCTCAGTGTCCCTGACCAACGAGGCGCGGGGCCTGAAGCTTCAGGCCTATGTCAAGAACGTCTTCGACGATGCGCCCATCGTCGACGCCTTCACCAACTCGGACGACACCGGGCTGACGACCAACGTCTTCACCTTGGACCCGCGGCTGTTCGCCGTGCGGCTGACCAAGTCGTTCTGAGATCGCCGACAGGCCGGTCGACGACCGGCCGCCCTGCAAGGCCGTCCCCCCGGCGTCGAAAGACGCCGAGCGGACGGCCTCATGTGGCATTATGCTATTGAAAAGTATACGTATTTTTCCTTGACTCCAGGTTGCTAACGGCGCTGTAAGTAGGTTGCCCCTAGCGGGTGAACACACGCTCAACGGGTCCATCCAAGGACCCACTCAAAGGGAGGACTATCATGATCAAGACGCTTTCCATCGCCGCCGCGGCGCTCGCTTCCGTCGCTCTGGCTTCCCCCAGCTTCGCCCAATCCTTCTCGCCCAGCTCGGGCAGCGTATCGGGATCAGGTTCGGTCGTCCTGTCTCAGACGACCGTCGTGACCTGCAATGTCTCCATCACCGCAAGCCCGCTGAGCGCGACCAGCGCGCCCATTCCGACCCGCAGCATCACGCCCGGCAGCGCCCTCTGCTTCGCCGTCGGACCCTACGGATCCTGGAGCGCCGCCGTGGTGCCGGGATCGACCACGTCGATCTCCCTGACCATCGGCGCCAACACCGTGGCCAACGACCCCTGCTACGGCACTGTCGTCGCCGCCTGGAACAATGCGACCAGCACGGCCACCTTCAGCAACAATGTGCTGCCGCCCGTAAACGCCGGCGGTCGCAGCTGCACGATCCGCAGCGGCTCGATCCGCATTCCAGGCCTGCAGATCCTTTAAGCCCGGCGCTCCCCTGGATCCCAAACCTGAAAAACCTCGCCGGGCGTCTCTGACGCCCGGCCCTTTTCGCTTTCCCCCTCGGCGAGGCGAGCTGGATCGTCATGCCGTGATCGAGGTCGCGTATTTCATGGGACTTACGATCCAGGACGGGGGTTGATCGTCCATGCTGGCCCTTCTGGCTCTCATCCCCGTCCAGGAAGCGCCGCCCGCTTCGCCTTCGCCCGCCCAGCTAGAAGAGGTCGAAGTGGTCGGGCGACGCGGTGCGGCCAGGGTCGCGCCAGAGCAGGAGCTTGGGCCCGAAGAAATCGACAACCTCGGCGCCTACGACATAGGCGAGGTGATCGCTCGCCTCAGCGAACGTCTGGGCTTCCAGCAACCGCCCGTTGTGATCGTGAACGGCCGCCCGGTCGTGGACGCCCGAAACTTCACGGGCTTCCCACCCGACGCCCTGGTCCGCGTCGAAGCCCTGCCGCCGCAGGCGGGCGCCCTCTACGGCGGCGATCCTGGGCGGCGGGTCGTCAACATCGTTCTTGAGCCCGAGTTCAGAAGCCGTGACGCTCTGGCGAAGGCGTCCCGGCCGACAGCCGGCGGAACGACGACCCTCTCGCTCGACGCACGCCAATCAGAAATCCAGGGATCCTCGACCTTCCAGATGGGCCTTCAGGGCGCGAGGACCACGCCGCTCTGGGCGGACGAGCGGCCAGGCTATGGTCGAGACCATCCGGGCGGCGGCGGAAACACGCTCCGCCCGCAGGCGCAGACGGGCTCGGTGAATCTATCGGCGACCGGAACCCTGTCAGACTGGTCGACCTCGTTCAGCGCAAATCTGCAGACCCGGCAGGACCGCTTCGTCTCAAGTTCGGTCGCAGCTGCGGACAGGGCGGAGACCCGACAGGAAACAGACGCCCTGACCATGGCCGGGGGCCTGGCGGGGCGCGCCCTGGGATGGTCGGTGAGATGGGGGCTCGATGGTCTGGTCTCGGAAGGCCGGCAAAGGGGCGCGACGGATGTGACGGCCCGCACGGTGTCGGCCGTCGCGAAACTCTCGGCCGACCGGACCCTGATCGACCTGCCGGCGGGGCCCGCCCAGATGACGGTCGATACGCAGTATCTTCGCTCCAGATCCGACATCAGGGCCGCCGGCGTAACCGCAACCCCCTCGTCCCGCGCGCTCGAGCTCCGATCCGGCCTGACGCTGCCGGTCACGTCCTCGCAGTCAGACCGGGGCGGACCCCGGCGGTTGCTCGGCGACCTGGCGCTCAATCTGGGCGGCCGCCTCAGACTGCTCGACGAGGCCGACGCCCAGGGGACGGGGCTGAACGCCGGCGTCGCCTGGTCGCCGTCCGGGAGAGTCCGTCTGGGCGCGCAATTCGCTCAGGCGACCGATGCGCCCACCCGTGAACAGCGGTTCGACCCGATCCGCTATGGGCCGCCGCGCACCTTCTATGACTTCCGCCGCGGCGAGGCCGTCGAGATCCAGCCGATTCTCGGCGGCGCCCCGGATCTTCAGGCCCAGGAGACGCAAACCCTGTCCCTCTCGGGATCGACGGGCCCCTTCGGCGCGTGGGGTCTTCAGGCCAGTGTCGATCTTCAGAACACGCGGGCGACGAATGCGATCGGAGCCCTTCCCGCCCTGACGCCGGCGACCGAGACGGCCTTTCCGGACCGTATCCTGCGCGACGCCTCAGGTCGCCTGACGGGCATCGACCAGCGGCCGATCAATCTCAAGGCGATCTCGTCCCAAACCCTCTCGTCGGGCCTGACCGCCAATATTCCGCTCGGGAGCGGGGCGCCGGAGGCGTCCAGGCGGGGCTCCGTCCAGGTCGCCTTCAACCACACCTGGCGGCTGGAGGATCGCATCACGATAAACGAAGCCCTACCCCGCCTTGATCAACTCGCCGGAGACGGCGGCGGCCTGTCGCGTCATCAGTTGGCGTTGCGGCTCGACGGACGATACGCGCGATGGGGTTTGAACCTTGCGGCGACCTGGCGAAGCGGCGCGCGCCTTCGTCGCGATCTGGGGCAGGACGGCCCTGACGATCTGCTTCTGTCGCCCCTGACCCTGATCGGCTTCACCCTCAGCACCGTCCTGTCGTCGCCCAGGAGCGAGGCCTCTGACACGGGGCCGCGCCGTCGCACCCAGGGCTTGCGGCTTGAACTGGGGGTGGAGAACCTCTTCGACGCGCGGCCGACCGCGACCCTGGGAGATGGTCGCCCGGCGCCGGCCTATGGTCGCGACGATCAGGACCCCCTGGGCCGCGTCATTCGCCTCAGCCTCAGCCGACGCTTCTGAGCCTCGAGCCCAGCCCCGCCGAGGCGCCCCGGCCCCTAGCCTTGCGTCGACTTGCGCGACGCAAGGCTTTCGTAGACGGCGTCGCGCAGAGACTTGAGGCGGATGTTGAGGTCGCTGAGTTCCGGCATGGTCTGGCCTGAGGCGTCCAGCAGGGCCTCGCCCAGACACCCCGCGCGTTCACGCAGGGCTTGGCCCTCGCTGGTCAGGGTGATCACCACCTGGCGCTCGTTCGCGGGGTTGCGCGCCCGCCGGACAAGGCCGGCGACCTCCAGCCGTTTCAGCAAGGGCGTCATGGTGCTGGGCTCCAGCGCCAATTCGTCGGCGATATCGCCGACCGTCCGGCCGTCCTCCCGCCACAGGACGTTCATCACGAGATACTGCGGATAGGTGACGCCCAGATCGTCCAACAGGGGCTTGTACGCCCGTTGGATGGCCATGCCGGTCGAATAGACGGTGAAGCAAAGCTGGTCCTCCATCGGGACGGGACCTTTGGATTTGGACATTCCGACCTACTCGCTCCTGCACAGGACGAGAGTTATATCGCGATAATTATTCTCTTAACAAGACCGATGGCCTGCCTCGCCAGGCCCGTCTCATCGTGGGCCGGTCGCGGGATTGGATGCGGCGCGCTTCGGAGTGGACGCGCGAAAGGGGCAGCCGGCGGGAATAATTGGCCCTCTTGAGACGTCTAACGTCAGAGCCGCCCGCCCGAGCCAAGGCCGACCATGCCGAACACCTTACTTGTGCATATCCGCAGCGGCCCTCGCAGCCCTGCGACGGTGTTGTGGACCAGCCGCCGCTCTTGGCCAGCTTGGCGTTCATTCCGACCATTACGGAGGGCTGACGCCATGCCCGGCGCCCCGCCTCAGACCGGGAGGCGACAGAAAGTTATATATCGCGATAAATATTGGCTTGACAGAACTCCGGCGCTTCATGCATCTTCTTTTAGCGCGATAAATGTTATCGCGATTTCGCCTTCACTCTCACGTCCGTCACCACCGTCCCAACCCAGTTCCAAAGGAAACGACCATGATCAAGTTCCGCAACATCCTCCTCGCCGCCGTCGGCGCCGCCAGCATCGGCGGAGCCGCTCAGGCCCAGTCCGTCCAGACGATTCCGGCGGCTCAGACCGTCCGCAACGTCGTCCTGGTTCACGGCGCCTTCGCCGACGGCTCGGGCTGGAGGGCCGTCTATGACGACCTGACCGCTCGCGGCTACCGGGTGACCATCGTCCAGAACCCCCTCACCTCCCTGGCCGACGACGTGGCCGCCACGCGGCGCGCCCTCGCCCGCCAGGACGGCGGAACCATTCTTGTCGGCCACTCGTGGGGCGGCGTGGTGATCACCGAGGCCGGCGTCGACGAAAAGGTGAAGGGCCTGGTCTATGTCTCCGCCCTGACCGCCGATGTCGGCGAGACGGCCGGGGACCAGTATAAGGGCTTCGGCATCCCCTCGACCTTCGTGATCGAGGAACAGGCCGACGGATTCGGCTTCATCAGCGCCGAACGCTTCCAGGAGGGGTTCGCCGCCGACGTCGGCGACGCGGACGCCGCCTTCATGCGCGACTCTCAAGTGCCCATCGCCATGTCGGCCTTCGCCACGCCGGTCACCCAGGCCGCCTGGAGGACGCGCCCGAGCTGGTTCATCGTCGCCACCGAGGACGCCGCCATCGCCCCGGCCATGCTGCGTCAGCAGGCCGAGAAGATCGGCGCCGTCAAGGTCGAGATTCGCGCCAGCCACGTCCCGATGATCTCACAACCGCACGCCGTCGCCGACGTGATCGACCAGGCCGCCCGCAGCGCCGGCGACCGGCCGAACTGACGCCTGCAAACCCACCGAAACCCTCGCCTCAAACCACCCTCTCAAAGGACATAGTCATGACTTACCTGACCCTCTCCGACGACACCCGCCTGTTCTACAAGGACTGGGGCCCCAAGGACGCTCAACCCATCGTCTTCCACCACGGCTGGCCGCTCAGCGCCGACGACTGGGACAACCAGATGCTGTTCTTCCTGGAAAAGGGATTTCGCGTCATCGCCCATGACCGCCGCGGCCACGGCCGTTCGGACCAGACCGACACGGGCAATGACATGGACACCTACGCCGCGGACGTCGCGGAACTGGCCGAGGCGCTCGACCTGAAGAACGCCATCCATATCGGTCACTCCACCGGCGGGGGCGAGGTCATCCGCTACGTCGCCCGCAGCCGGCCCGGCCGCGTCGCCAAGGCCGTGCTGATCGGCGCCGTGCCGCCGATCATGCTGGCTACGGCGGCCTATCCCGGCGGCCTGCCGATGGCGGTGTTCGACGGGTTCCGCGACGCGTTCAAGCAGAACCGCGCGCAGTTCTTCCTCGATGTCCCGTCGGGTCCCTTCTACGGCTTCAACCGAGAAGGGGCGGCGGTGAGCGAAGGCCTGATCCGCAACTGGTGGCGCCAGGGCATGGCGGGCGGCGCAAAGGCCCAATACGATTGTATCACCGCCTTCTCCGAGACCGACTTCACCGAGGACCTGAAAGCGGTCTCTCTGCCGGTGCTCCTGCTCCACGGCGAGGACGATCAGGTCGTGCCGATCGACGCGTCCGCGCACCAGGCTGTCAAGCTGCTGTCGAACGGAACCCTGAAGACCTATCCCGGCCTGTCCCACGGGCTGTTCGCCACCCATCCGGACGTCGTCAACGCCGACTTGCTGGCGTTCATTCAAGGATAGGCAGGGTCTAGCGGCCGAATGCAGGGAACCGGGCCTCTCGGCATTCGGCTTCCGGGCCGGGGGTCACAGACTCCAGGCCCGGAATGATGTTGAGCGTGTCCTCCACGGCCCCCGGGGTTGACCCGCACACCCGCCAGCTAGCCAGCCTGCCCGAAGTTGGCGTTCACGCCGCGCCGTGTGTCGCCTCGATCATGGGCGCGCGCGGATCTCCCCGGCGATCGGCAAGTTCGACGGAGCTAACGAGACGATATCGGTGGATACCGCCCGAAGCTTCAATCAGCAGTATGTCGGTCAGTTCTCTTTCATCGAACCAATCCGGCACCTGATCACAGGCCGCGAAGGCCTGATCGAAGCACAGCAGAACGGGGCGGGCTTTTCCACCCGGCTGAGCTTCCACGTGGCTTCGACGGTGGATTTTCGAGGGGTCTGGACTTCGGCCAGCAAAAAGCCGCTGAGCGTAGTGCTCAGCGGCTGTTTTGTTTGGGTGCGGGAGTAGGATTTGAACCTACGACCTTCAGGTTATGAGCCTGACGAGCTA
>NZ_JMQR01000067.1:0-16549 GCF_000698025.1 Brevundimonas sp. EAKA
GGGCGTGGTCGTGCCGCCGCTTGGCTTCGCCAAGCGCGTGCTGCCGAACGGGCTTGAGGTCTATACGGCGCGCGACGCCGACACCTCGAACGTGACGGTCCAGGTCTGGTACAAGGTGGGGTCCAAGGACGATCCCGCCGGCCGCTCGGGCTTCGCCCACCTGTTCGAACACCTGATGTTCAAGGCGACGAAGAACCTGCCGCCCGAGACCTTCGACCGGCTGACCGAGGACGTGGGCGGGTCGAACAACGCCTTCACCGCCGACGACACCACCGCCTATTTCGAGACCGTCCCCGCCAACCACCTGCAGCGGATGCTGTTCGCCGAGGCCGAGCGGATGGGCTCCCTGGTCGTGGACGAGCCGACCTTCGTCGCCGAGCGCGACGTGGTGAAGGAGGAATACCGCCAGCGCATTCTGGCCAATCCCTACGGCCGGCTGTTCGGCCTGTTCGTGCCCGAGACCCTGTATCAGGAGAGCCCCTATCGCCGCGCCGGCATCGGCTCGATCGAGGAGCTCGAGGCCTCGTCCCTGGACGACGTGCTGCGCTTCCACGCCACCTATTACCGGCCCGACAACGCCTATCTGATCGTGGCGGGCAATTTCGACCAGGCCCAGTTGGACCGCTGGATCGACCAGTATTTCGCCCCGCTGAAGAACCCGACCACGCCGCTGCCGGCCAATAATGTCGTCGAGCCCGAGCCGACCGGCCCGCGCGACGCCACCTATTATGCGCCCAACGTGCCCCTGCCCACCGCTGTCGTCGGCTGGCCGACGGTCAAGTACGCCGACGCCGATCGCGCCGCCCTGACCGTGCTGGACGGCATCCTGTCCACCGGCGAGTCGAGCCGCCTGTACCGGTCGCTGGTCTATGATCAGCAGATCGCCGCCCAGATCGGCTCGACCCCCGACTTCGCCCAACAGGCCGGCAATCTGACCGCCCTGGCCATCATGGCCCAGGGCCATACGGCCGAAGAGGGCGTGGCCGCCCTGAACGCCGAGATCGCCAAGCTGCGCGACGCCCCCGTCACCGCCGCCGAACTGACCGAGGCCAAGAACGAGATCGTCGCCGACGCCCTGCGCAGCCGCGAGACGGTGGACGACCGCGCCACGGCGCTGGGTTTCGCCCTGATCAACACCGGAGACGCCGCGGCCGCCGACCGCGAGATCGCCCAGATCCAGGCCGTCACGGTCGCCGACATCCAGCGCGTGGCGCGCAAATATCTGACGCCGCAGCGCCAGGCGACGATCCGCTACCTGGCCGCCGACGAGCAGAACCCGCCCTCGGTTCAGAAGATGAACGTCGACGCCCCGGTCAAGGTCGCCGACCTGGCGCCGGCCGGAACCCCCGCCGTCCTGCTGCCCGAGGCCCAGCGCACGCCCCTGCCGCAGCCCGGCGCCGAAGTGGCCCCGGTCACGCCCAGCGTCGCCGACTTCCGTCTCGACAACGGCCTGCGCGTCCTGGTCGCCCCGACCGACGGCCTGCCGCTGGTGTCGGCCCGTCTCAGCTTCGACGCCGGCTCGGCCGACGATCCGGCGGGCAAGGCCGGGATCGCCGCCATGACCGCCGCCCTGCTGACCCAGGGCACCAAGACCAGGACGGCGCCCGAGATCGCGACCCAGATCGAACAACTGGGCGCCTCGGTCGGCGCCGGCGCCGGCGCGGACTTCACCAATGTCTACGCCAACGCCCCGGCCAACGCCTTCCCGGCGACGGTCGCCCTGATGGCCGATCTGGTGAAGAACCCGGTCTTCGCCGCCGAGGAGCTTGAGCGTCAGCAGGCCCAGGCCCTGGACGGCCTGCGCGTCGCGCTCAGCCAGCCGAGCTCCATCGCCAGCATGACCGTGGGCCGCGTCATCTATGGCGACGCCCCCTATGGCGCGACGCTCACGCCACAGACGGTGCCGGCCATCACCCCCGCCGACGTCGCCGCCTTCCACGCCGCCCGCTATCGGCCGTCGGACGCCACCCTGGTCTTCTCGGGCGACATCACCCCCGCCGCCGCCCGCGCCCTGGCGCAACAGGCGTTCGGCGACTGGCGCCCGGCCGGGACGGCGCCCGCCGGCGCCGCCAATCCCGCAGGTCAGGCCCTGGCCCCGCGCATCGTGGTGGTGAACCAGCCGGGCGCCGGTCAGGCCGCCGTCACCGCCGCCATCCGCGGCGTGTCGCGCACCGACGCCGACTATTTCCCGCTGACGGTGGGCAACACCCTGCTGGGCGGCGGCTTCTCGTCGCGGCTGAACCAGGAAATCCGCATCAAGCGCGGCCTGTCCTACGGCGCCGGATCCTCGCTGGGCGTCCGCGCCGACGCGGGTCTCTTCACCGCCTCAGCCCAGACCAAGAACGAGACCGCCGACGAGGTCGCCGACCTGATCCTGGCCGAGATCGCCAAACTGGGCGCCGAAACCCCGACCCAGACCGACCTGGCCCCGCGCCGGGCCACCCTGATCGGCGGCTTCGGCCGCTCGCTGGAGACGGTCGACGGCCTGGGCGCCCTGGTCGCCAACCTGGCCCTGTACGACCTGCCGATGAGCGATCTGGCCGACTACGCCGGCCGCGTCCGCGCCGTGACGCCGGAACAGGTCCAGGCCGCCTTCGCCGACCACCTGCCGGTCAATCGCGCCAGCCTGGTGATCGTCGGCGACGGTTCGCTGTTCCTCGACGCCCTGCGCGCCAAACACCCGAACCTGGAGGTCATCGAGGCCGGGGACCTGAACCTGAACAGCGGCGCGCTGAAATAAAGGCGGCCATCTAGACCCCGTCATCCTCGGGCTTGTCCCGAGGATGACGGGTTAACGGCCCGCCTCAAACCGACAGACACACCACCTGCGCCACGCGCAGGTCCCGCCGCAGGGCATCCGCCACCCGGCCATAGTTGTCGATGGTCACCGGCTCGCCCAGCGCCACCTCGTCCGCGCGCTGTTCGCCGCGAATGGCGGGAGCGAAGGATTCCGGCGCCGTGGTGTAGATTCGCCCCCGGCGCGGGGCCTCGGCGATAGTGACCCCCAGGACGCGGCCGCGTCCATCCATCACCGGCGCGCCCGACAGACCCGACAGGGTGCCCTCCAGTCCGTCGGTGCGTCCGACCTCGGCCCAGGCCAGGACCGGCTCGTCACGGGCGCCGCGCCCGAACACCTTCAGGGTCTCGCGACCCAGCAGGCGCGAGGTCACCTCGCCGGCCCGCCCTTGGGGGAAGCCGGGATGAAAGGCGCGCTGGCCCTTGCGCAGCGGCGTCTGGGCGGCGACCGGCAGGGCGAGCGGGCCGCCGTCGGTAATGAGCAGCGCCACGTCGGCGCGGGGCGCCAGGCGCACGTCGGCGGCCACGGCCCGGCCGCCGCCGATCACCAGGGCCGGGCGACGACAGCCCTCGACCACATGGCGGGCGGTGATCCAGCGGCCGCGCCCGGCGATGGAAAAGGCGGTGCCGGAGCGGGGCCTGAACGGCGTGTCCGGCGCGTCCAGGGTGACGGCCGCATCGAAGGGGGTGACGGGTCCCAGCAGGGCGCCCTCGATCTCGTCCGGCGGCGGCGGCGCGGGCGGAGCGTCGGCGTTCTCGCGCCGGCCCAGCGACACGGCCAGCAGCACGCCCGCGACCGCGCTGTAGATGGCCCAGTCCGGCAGGCGGGGGAATTGCATGGGTCAGCCCGCCGATCAGCCGGTCAGGGCGGCGGACAGGATCACGGCCGTGGCGAGCTTGGCCCCCACCAGGACCACGGCGGCCGAGACCTCGCCGTCCTTGATCCGCTGCGGCAGGCCGTGCAGCATCAGGTCCACGACCCGGAAGGCCAGCAGTTGCAGCACCAGGGTCGCCACCCCCCAGATGGTGATGTCCCGAACCGAGGTCGAGACCGACAGGGACACCGCCAGCGGAATGGCCAGACCAACCAATATCCCGGCGAAGGCCACGGCGGCGGCCGGATTGCCCTCGCGGATCAGGGCGATCTCCTTCCACGGCGTCAGCATGGCGTAGATCGCCGCCCCCGCTGCGAGCAGCAGCAGGGTGACGGCCAGGTGCATGACCATGACCGGAAAGCCCGAGGCGAAAGCCTGCACCTCGGCGCTGGACAGAACGTCGGACAGTGATGGGTCCATATCCACACGCCTTGCCCGATTGCCGCCCCAATCCGCAAGCGCGGCGAAGCAACACCTTGTGACGAAAGATTACAGACCGTCGTCCTTCGGCGTGTTCGCTCGCGCCTTGGCCAGGGCCGCGCTCTCGCGTTTCAGCGGCTTGGCGACCGGGCAGACCTCCTGGACATAGCCGTTCAGGGTGTTGGTCAGTTGGTCGGGCGCCAGGCTGTAGTGAACGTACTGGCCCTTCTTTTCGCTGGTCACCAGACCCGCGACCTCCAGCACCGACAGATGCTGGGACACCGCCGGCTTGGAGATCTCGAACTTGGCCGCGATCTCGCCAGCGGTCAGGTCCGCGTGGGCAAGATAGGCTAGGATTTTGCGACGGACGGGACTGGAAAGGGCTTCGAACACGCGTTGCATAGGGCGGTATTTAAGCGATTTGCTAACCGCTTGCCAGTGACTCATTTCGGTGTTTAAGTGATTACCTAACTACCTACCGGGAGGCGCGACATGCACCACCATGATCCCTGCGCCGTGAACAGCCTGGTCGCGACACCCGGCTGCAGCCCGACCGAGGGTCGGGTGGTCTGGGACCCGCTTCATTCGCTGTGGAACGGCGGCATGCTCGCGGCCACCCTGATCTTCGGCGCCATGACCTTCAGCCTGGCCGCTGTCGCGGCCTTCGTGGTCACGACGGGGGCGACCCTGCTGCTGGGCCATTCGGTCGGATTCCATCGCCGGCTGATCCACGGCAGCTTCGAATGCCCGCTGTGGCTCGAGCGGGTTTTGGTCTGGTTCGGGACCTTGGTCGGCATGAGCGGTCCCTTCTGGATGATCCGCAGCCACGACATGCGCGACTGGGCCCAGCGCCAGACCGCCTGCCACGACTATCTGGCCCACCGGCGGCCTATGGCGGTCGACGCCTGGTGGCAGATGCACTGCCGGCTGGTGCTGGAACGACCGCCGCGTTTCGATCTGGGCCGGATCGGCCGCGATCCCTTCTATCGGTTCCTGGAACGGACCTGGATGCTGCAACAGCTTCCTGTCGCGGCCGGGCTTTGGCTGATGGGCGGCTGGAGTTTCGTAGTCTGGGGCGTCTGCGCCCGGGTCTCGGCCAGCGTCATCGGCCACTGGTTCGTCGGCCATCAGGCCCACCGTCGCGGTCCGCAGACCTGGCTGGTACGCGAGGCGGGCGTCCAGGCCCATGACGTGCCCTGGGCCGCCATCCCGACCATGGGCGAGGCCTGGCACAACAACCATCACGCCTATCCCGGCTCGGCGAAGATCGGCCTCTATCCCGGCCAGAGCGACTGGGGGTTCCGGTTCATCCAGGTGCTGGAACGGCTGGGTCTGGCCTGGGACGTGCGGACGTCGGAGACGATGACGGAGCGGGCGGCTCAGTTAGGGCGAGCTTCGGCATGAACCGCGAGCGCATTCCCTTCGACCATCTGTTTCGCGCCTTCATCTTCGGAGCGGTCGCGGGCGGAGCCAGCTTTTCGGGTCAACTCATTTTTTTGGCCATGTGGGATCAGCTTTCAGCAACGGACTATCCGACACACCTCTTCGCTTGGCTGATTGGGATAATCCTCTTCTTCAGCGTGGCTACGCCCGTCTTTCTCATCGGCATCGTGATGGTGGGCTGGCCAGCCTGGGCCATGACGCACAGAATGGGGCTGCGCTCGCCTTTGGTCGGGGCCGTGATTGGCGCGCCCAGCGCGAGTCTGGCCCAGTGGATTCTCTGGCCTATCGTTCCGCCATACCTGCTCATTTTTCCCGGCGCGGCCGCAGGCTATGTCGCTTGGTGGATGGTCTACAATCGTCCGTTCAGGCCGCTTCCGCCCCCGCCGCCTGCTCCGCCTTCCTGAGCGCGCTCGCCCGCACCTTCTCGCTCTCGGACTTCAGCTGGCCGCAGGCGGCCAGGATGTCGCGGCCGCGCGGCGTGCGGATGGGGCTGGCGTAGCCGGCCTTGTTCAGGATGGCGGCGAAACGCTCGATCGTCTTCCAGTCCGAGCATTCGTATTCGACGCCCGGCCAGGGGTTGAACGGAATCAGGTTGATCTTGGCCGGAATGCCCTCGATCAGCTTCAGCAAGGCCCGCGCCTCTTCGGGACTGTCGTTGACGCCCTTCAGCATGACGTATTCGAACGTCACCCGCCGCGCGTTCGACAGGCCCGGATAGGCCCGGATGCCCGCCATCAGCTGGTCCAGCGGATATTTCTTGTTCAGCGGCACCAGGACATCGCGCAGGGCGTCGTTGGTGGCGTGCAGGCTGATGGCCAGCATGGCCGCCGTGCGCGTGCCAAGGGCGTCGAGCTGCGGCACCACGCCCGAGGTCGAGACCGTGATCCGCCGACGCGACAGGGCGATGCCCTCATTGTCCGAGATGATGTCGATGGCGTCGGCGACATGGTCCAGATTGTAGAGCGGCTCGCCCATGCCCATGAAGACGATGTTGGACAGGCGGCGGTCTTCTTTCGGAGACGGCCATTCCTCCAGGTCGTCGCGGGCGACCTGGACCTGGGCCACGATCTCGGCGGCGGTCAGGTTGCGGACCAGCTTCTGCGTGCCGGTGTGGCAGAAGGTGCAGTTCAGGGTGCAGCCGACCTGGCTGGACACGCACAGGGCGCCGGCCCGGCCCACGTCGGGGATATAGACGGTCTCGATCTCGATGCCCGGGGCGGTGCGGATCAGCCATTTGCGGGTGCCGTCCTTCGACACCTGGCGTTCGACGATCTCGGGCCGGGCCAGGGTGAAATGCTCGGCCAGCTTGGCCTGCATGTCCTTGGCCACATTGCTCATGGCCGAAAACTCGGTGACGCCGTAGTGGTGGATCCAGCTCCACACCTGGCTGGCGCGCATCTTGGCCTTTTCGGGCGGACAGACGTTCGCGTCGATCAGCGCCTGGCGCAGGCCCGCGCGCGTCAGACCGGACAGGTTGACGGGGGCCTTCAAAGCGGGCGCGTTGGAGACACGGGAAAGATCGAGCGTGATGCTCAAGGCGGCGATCCTGGATGCGGTTTAGCCGGCCTATATAGCACGAACCCCGGCAATTGCATGGCCGGGCGGTTCCCGACCCGACTACAGCCCCACGTCCCACACCCCAGCATCGCGCATCCGGGTCAGTTTCGCCTCTTCCGCCCGGCCGCCCATTTCCTGGGCCATGCAGCGCACGGCGGTGGAGACTGTGGTCTTGTGCACGCCAGGGATCAGGGCATGGGCGAAGGCGGCGCCGGCCAGCCGCAGCAGGCGGAAACCGAAGACGGCCGAGGCGGCCATATGCTGGAGATAGGTCTCGCCGACCTGGCGGGGGTGCTCGCGGAACAGGCGGTCGAACGCCGTCGAACCCGAGCGGGCGCGGTCGATCGTCGTCTGGCTCATGCGGCGGCTCCGGGTGTTCGCGAACGCCGATGGTCATGTGGGAGCGGGCCTGACGCAAGCCTTGTTTTGCAACCGCCCGAAACAAGCCGCCGCCGAGCCCATCGTCATGCGCGAGAACTCGGGCTAGAGTCGCGTCTCGATCAAGGAAATCTCGATGACGCTTCGCTCCACGGCCGCCTCGACCCTCGCTCTTGCGGCCGCTCTGCTGGCCTTCGCCGGTCCGGTCCTTGCGCAGTCTCCGGCGCAGTCCGGCCCCAGCTATCTTCCCTATGACGCCCGGCGCGGAGTCTTCAGTTTCGCCGCCGGCCTGGAGGCCTCCCTGCCCGCCGTGGTCCAGGTGACGACCCTGGGCCAGTCGCGCGGCCCCAGCTCGGACGCCGACGATCCCAAACCCTACGCCTCGGGCTCGGGCGTCATCGTCGACGCGGCCCAGGGCATATTGATCACCAACAACCACGTGGTCGAGAACGGGCGGAAATTCACCGTCGACCTGACCGACGGCCGCCTGTTCGACGCCGTCCTGGTCGGGGCGGACAAGGCCACCGACATCGCCGTGCTGAAGATCGTGCCCGACGGCCGGCCGCTGAACCTGAAACAGGTCCAGACGGTCGATTCCGACACCCTGCGGACCGGCGACCTGGCCTTTGCGGTCGGATATCCGCTGGGCCTGGACCAGACCCTGACCATGGGGGTCATTTCGGGCCTGAACCGTTCGGGCCTGGGCGACGCCGTCGAGGACTATATCCAGACCGACGCGGCCGTGAACTCGGGCAATTCGGGCGGGCCGCTGCTGGACAGCCGGGGGCGGCTGATCGGGATCAACACCTCGATCCTGTCGGGCGGCATGGGCGGGGGCAATGACGGCATCGCCTTCGCCGTGCCCACGCGGATCATGCTGTATGTCGCCGACCAGCTGCGCGCCCACGGCGAGGTCAAGCGCGGCGAGACCGGGGCCATCTTCGCCTCCCTGACCGCCGAACGCGCCCGCGAGATGCGGCTGGGCATCGTGCGCGGGGCCGTGGTCGCCGACGTGGCCCCCGGCTCGCCGGCCGAACGGGCAGGCCTGCGCGACGACGACGTCGTCACCCGCATCCAGGGCCGGCCGGTGGCCAACGCCGGGTCGGTCAACGCCACGGTCGGCGTCGCCGCGCCGGGGTCCAGCCTGAACGTGGTCTATCTGCGCGCCGGGCACGAGGCCACGACCGCCCTGACGGTTGCGACCCCCGTCGAGGGCGCGGTCCATATCGGCGCGGACCGGGTGCTGGCTTACGGCGCCACCCTGCGCGACCTCGATGGCGAGGTTCAGGTCGTCGCTGTCGAGGGCGGCTCGGCGGCGGCCCAGGGCGAACTGATCGCCGGCGACATCATTACTTCAGTCGGGGGCGCCCCGGTCGCAGACGCCCGCGCGGCGGCCGAGGCCCTGCGCGGATCGGCGGGCGCGACCGCGGTCGAGGCGCGCCGCAATGGCGATACGGTGACGGTGAACCTGGAAATCCCTCTTACGGCCTGAGGGCGCGGCCTAAAGGCTTCGGGTCGGGCGCCGACCGTGGCGCATCCGACCCGAGCCTGGCTCCAGAAAGAAACACCCGCCTTGCCTGGGAGGGGGAGGGGATCGGCAAGGCGGGCGCTCGCTTGGAGGAAGCATCGGCCGCCGGAGCCTTTTGTGGAAACATCCAGGGGGCTGGGGGGGCTGTTCAGGATCCGGACGCTTCCGAACTCCGACGAGCCGATGATCGGTATCTCGCCTTCCAAACGGGCGGGCGAAGGAACGAAACAGGGCCATTTGGTGTCGCGGGCGTTTTCTTCCCCGCCAGACCCCTCTGGCGCCGCTCGCCGGGGCGACTAAGTTCAGACCATGAGCATGACCCCGCACGAGGCCCAGCCCCAATCCGGCACGGTCTTCTTTGAACGGCGCGAGCTGGACCTGATCCTGCGGGTCTATGGCCGCATGGTCGCCCAGGGGGAATGGCGCGACTACGCCATGGTCGGCCACAAGGACTTCGCCGAGGTCGCCGTCTTCCGCCGGTCGGGCGACGCCCCCTTCTACCGCATCGAGAAACGCCCGGCGCTCCAGGTGCGCCAGGGCCAGTGGGCGATCATCGGCGAAGGCGGCCAGATCCTCAAACGCGGCCGCGACCTGGCCCAAGTCCTGCGGGTGTTCGACGGCCGGAAGTTCCAGGTGGTGGATTAAGACGGGCCTATTTCTTCGACGGCCGCGAGACGGCCCCGTACTCCATGACGACTATCAACTGCGGGCGTCGACGCCCGCCCGAAACGACTAGGGGTTTCAGGACGAAATCCACTCGACTCGCGGAATCATAAGAAGGTGAGTTGAGACCCGCCATGAAGAAGTACCGCCCGTCGGGTATCTTCGGAAAGCTGAACACGCCGCCGGAACCGCATTCGACATCTTGGACATAGGCTGGGCTTTCCGGCCAAGCCCAGCGATGCAGCCCCGGAACGCCGCTTCGCCACTCGCCGCCGGGCTCCAGCGCAAAGCCAAATCGATGTTCCAGAACCCAGCGATGATGCGGCGTGTCTGGGATCAGTCTGGCGGACAGCCCCTCGCAGGTCAGAGTTTCCGGCTCCACCGGCCGAGAGCCGTCCGGCGTCGCAACGATTGTAGGAGTCTTCACCTCGACATTGCCCGAAAGTGGAAATCCCTCGCGTTCGAACCAGGATTGCTCGACGGCCCCCGCATGCAAACGTTGCGAAACTTCTCGTTCCTCATTGGCCCTCTGAATGGCGGCCAATGTCAGGCACCCCCCGAGCGACGACGTCATGAGCAAGCTTGCGACAAGCCCAGCCAAGCACCGTCCGCGTTTCCACATCGCTCACCCCCATTTGGTCGAGCCAAGGCGTAAACACTATGCCGCAAAAAGAAAGGGCCCCGCGAGGGGCCCTTTCCGCATCCGTCTTGCGACAGGTCTTAGTTCCGGTTGCCGCCCATGAAGGCCAGCAGGAATTGGAACAGGTTCACGAAGTTGATGAACAGGCTCAGGGCGCCGAAGCCCGTGGCCACGCCCATGGCGTTCTGGTCGCCGCCCAGGGCGTAGTAGGTCATCTTCAGACGCTGGGTGTCATAGGCGATCAGACCCGCGAAGATCAGCACGCCCAGGCCCGAGATGATCAGGTACAGGGTCCCCGACTGCATGAACATGTTGACGATCATCGCGACGATCAGGCCGATCACGCCGAAGATCAGGAAGGTGCCCATGGCCGTCAGGTCCTTCTTGGTGGTGTAACCCACCAGGCTCAGACCGCCGAAGGCCGCCGCCGTGACCAGGAAGGTCGAGGCCAGCGAGGCGCCGGTATAGCGCAGGAACAGGACGCCCAGGCCCGCGCCGATCGAGGCGACCACGGCCCAGTACAGCAGATTCACGCCCTTCGCCGTCGGGTTCTTCATGAAGAACATCGAGCCGAACAGCAGCACCAGCGGCGAGAACTGGACGATCATGCCCAGCATGGTCAGGCCGACGCGGCCGTCCGGCGTCACGCCGAACAGCAGTTGCTGCACCGCCGGCACATTGCCGGTGACATAGGCCAGGGCCGCCGCGACCACGAGGCCCAGGGCCAGCTTGTTGTAGACGCCCAGCATGAAGCCGCGCAGGCCGGCGTCCACCGACATGTCGGCCGTCTGCGGCAGGGGGCGGGCGTAGCCGTTGTTGAAATCGCTCATGGCGACGTGCTTTCTCCGATTGGCCGGAGAGACTTCTCCGATCACAGGGCTCGAATATCGTGAGCCACAGGCTCCACTGCAAGGAAAACCGGACTTGGAGGGCGCGGTTCCTGCCGCTACCTTCGGTCGCATGTTGCGCCTGTTCACCGCCCTGACCCTGCCGCCGGACGTCGAGGAGACGCTGAAACGCCGCCAGTCTGGCCTTCCGGGCGCGCGCTGGCGGCCCCTGGACGCCCTGCACGTCACCCTGGCCTTCTACGGTGAGACGGACGAGCGCCGGGCCGACGACCTGGCCTCCGAACTGGCCCGCGTCGCTGGCGGCCCCTTCGAGATCGTGTTGAAGGGCGTCGGCGCCTTCGGCGACGACCACCGCAGCCACACCCTCTGGGCCGGGGTCGAGACGCCCAACGAAAGGCTGGCCGTCCTGGCGGGCCGCTGCAAGAAGGCCGGCGAACGCGCGGGCCTGAGGCTGGAGGCCCGCGACTACCGCCCGCACGTCACCCTGGCCTATCTGAAGCCCCAGACGAACCCGGACCGGATCGGCGCCTGGATGGCGGGCCACAATCTGCTGCATTCGCCGCCCATCCGCATCGACCGTTTCGGCCTCTATTCCAGCGTCCTGACCGGCGACGGCAGCCAGTACGCGCTGGAGCGGGAGTATCTACTGTGACCTACGCCGTTTCGCCGTACGTGACCCTCGGCCCGACGCTGGAGACCGCGCGGCTGATCCTGCGTCCGCCGGCGGTCGAGGATTTTCCCCGCTGGGTCGAGTTCATGGCCGATGAGGAGACCGCCCGTTTCATCGGCGGCGTCCAGCCCCCGCCCCAGGTCTGGCGCACCCTGTGCGCCGTCGCCGGCATGTGGGCCCTGACGGGCGAGGGCATGTTCTCCATCCTGGAAAAATCGACGGGTCTCTGGGTCGGCCGGATCGGCCCCCTCCACCCCTATGGCTGGCCGGGCCGCGAGGTGGGCTGGAGTCTGCACCGCGACGCCACCGGCAAGGGCTATGCGGTCGAGGCGGCGGCCGCGACGATAGACTACGCCTTCGACGTTCTGGGCTGGGACGACGTGATCCACTGTATCGATCCCGACAACCTGCCCTCGGCCCGGGTGGCGACGCGGCTGGGCTCGGTCAATCGCGGACGCGGCCAGTTGCCCGAGCCGATGCAGGATCATGTGATCGACCTGTGGGGTCAGACGCGCGCCGACTGGGCCGTCAATCGGGCGCGCCTGAACCCCTGACGGCAACCGAAGGCCGGCTTGCAACGTATCCGTTTTTCAAACCCGAACGAGGATACGCCCGATGATCCGCGCCGCCCAGATTACCGCCTCCCTCGTCGCCGCCGCCCTGATCGCCCTGCCGTTCGCCGCCCTGGCCCAGTCGCGGGCCGTCGATCTGGACCGGTTCGACGGCCGCTGGTTCGAGATCGAGCGCAGCCATAACGACGTCCAGAAGGACTGCAGCCGGGCCCAGATCGACTTCACGCGTCAGGATCGACCCGACCGCTACGGCATCGTCGTCACCTGCACCCGCCGCGCCGACGGGCGCAACGAGGTGCTGCGCGCCAACGCCCGCATCGCCGACACCACGACCAACTCCAAATTCCGCTTCACCCTGCCCGGCCTGCTCAGCTTCGGCGGTCTGGCGGGCCAGAACTACTGGGTCTGGGACCATGATCCGGAATACAGCTGGGCCATCCTGGCCCTGCCGAACAAGTCCGACTGGTGGATCTGGCATCGCGACCAGAGCGTCTCTGCGGCGGAACGCAGCCGCCTGATGGCCCGCGCCCGCGCCCTGGGCCTGGACATGAGCCGGGTGGTCAGCACGGGGCGCTGAGAGGCCCGGATCGACGTCGCAACACGCCGCGCTCGCCCGCCCCCAAGCCTTAAGGCCGTATTATCCCCCTGGTCCGCACGACTACTGAATAGTCAAGCTGGACGAACGCAGTTACCCGTGACATCGCCCTCAACCACGGAGCGATCATCGTGACCGACTGCTGCGCCCACAACACCCCCACCCTGTCGCGCCGGAGCGCCTTCGGTCTGATCGCCCTGGGCGGCGGCGTCAGCCTGCTGTCCACCCTGGCGCCCGGCGTCGCCCGGGCGCGGGGCCACACCGAAATCCTGCTGCTGACCTGCATGGACTATCGCCTGACCGATGACACCATCGCCTATATGGAAGGCCACGGCCTCCATGACAAATACGACCACGTCGTCCTGGCCGGCGCCTCGCTGGGCGCTCTGACCGACAAATTCCCCAGCTGGGGTGAGACCTTCTGGACTCACATGGACGTCGCCATCGACCTCCACCACATCCACAAGGTCATGGTGATCGACCACCGCGACTGCGGCGCCTACAAGGTCCTTCTGGGCGCCGAGACCGTCGATACGCCCGACAAGGAACTGGCGGTCCACACTCAGCAGCTTCACGCCCTGCGCGACGCGATCAAGCAGCGCCACCCCCACGTGGAGGTCGAACTGGCCCTGATGGATCTGGACGGCGATGTCGAGGAGATCGCCTGAGGCGCATCCCCTCCCAGGAGCCCGTCCATAATCCTGAGCCCGATCGGGGCCGCCGGACGATCCGCCGCTTGCGCCCGGAACGTATCCGGAACATAAATCCGGCATGGCCGCCACCGCAGTCTCTCTCGAACTGGTCTTCAGCCGGCCGGAAACCACCCTGTCGGTCACGCGGGGGGCGGCGCGGCTGATGCTGGACATGGGCTATGCGCCCCTGCTCGAGGTCTGCCTGCCCAATGGACGGCGGGCCGACGTCATGGCGGTCGGGCCGAAGGGCGACATCGTCATCTGCGAGGTCAAGTCAGGGGTGGAGGACTATCGCGTCGACCGCAAATGGCAGGAATACGGGCCGTTCTGCGACGCCCTGTATTTTGCGGTCGCGCCGGAGTTTCCGCAGGACGTCCTGCCGGAGGCGCCCGGGCTTATCGTGGCCGACGGCTTCGGCGGGGCGGTGGTGCGGACGGCGCCGGTCAGTCCGCTGGCGCCGGCGCGACGCAAGGCCCTGACCCTGGCCTTCGCCCGGCTGGGGGCGATGCGGACGATGCGGGATTAAATCAGAGGCGGCGGAAGACGGCGGAGGCGAAACCTTCGGCCGTCAGGCGCGCCTCGACCTCGGCCAGGGCCTCGATTACGACCCCGCCCTTGTCTCCGGTGGAATGGATGATCCGTTCGGCGTCGATCATCAGGGCCGAATGGCCGGTCCAGTCCTGATCGCCGCCGGGCGCCAGCCAGACCACGATGTCGCCGCGCAGGTGCGGGCCGGCGGGGGCCGCCTGGCCCAGTTCGGCCTGGGCGTCGGAGCGACGCGGACCGGGCAGGCCGCAGGCCAGCAAGGCCTGCTGCACTAGGCCGGAACAGTCGGTGGAGACGGATGAGCGGGCGCCCGGTTCGTGCGGGCGGCCCAGCAGGCGCTCGGCCACGGCGGCCAGGTCGCGTTCGAAATCGCCGACGGGTTGCAGATCGGTCTCGGCCAGACCCTCGGCCGTCTCGACCACCAGGGCGTTCAGCGGCAGGGCGGCGTCCACGGCGGCGACGGGGCGGGTCGGCAGGGGCGCCCCGGCCGACAGACTGTCCAGCACCACCCAGCCGACCACGCCGTCGCGGCGCGCCCGGCCCCAGGCCCGACCGTTGGCCCGGTCCAGGACGTCGAAGATCTCGCCGTGCAGCAGCTGATCGATGCGGGCGTCGCGGTCCGACAGGATGTCGGCCACGGCGACGCGGCAATGCATGGGCTCGGTCTTGCGATAGGCGGACGCGCGCACCAGCCCTTCCAGCGCCTGTTCGGCGAGGTCGGGGCGAGCGAGGCGGTCGCCGGTCGGAAGAAGGTCGAGGACGTCGGTCAAACGTGGACTCGCATGGTTGAACCCAAACCCTATCGGCAGATGCCGAAGGGGCCGTTAACAGCCGTCTTTTTTCTGAAAGAAATCAACAGAACCGCGTTTTCAAATAGTGGAAACAAGCCCTTAGGGCCTGAGCCTCGCCGCCTTCGGGATAGCCGGGCCGGGCGCGGGGGTTCCAGGCGAAGATGTCCATATGCGCCCATGCGCCGGTGGTCGGGGCGAAGCGCTGCAGGAACAGGGCGGCCGTCACCGACCCCGCCTGGGCCCCGGCCGAGGAGTCGTTCTTCAGGTCGGCGATCTCGGTGTCCAGAGCGCTGCGATAGCCGGCCCACAGCGGCATCCGCCACAGGGGATCGCGCACCGCGGTCGCCGCCGCCAGCAGGCCCTCGGCCAGGGCGTCGTCGTCGGTATAGAGGGGCGGCAGGTCCGGCCCCAGGGCGATCCGCGCCGCCCCGGTCAGGGTGGCGAAGTCCAGGGTCAGGTCGGGCTCATGCTCGCCCGCCCGCGTCAGGGCGTCGGCCAGGATCAGCCGTCCCTCCGCATCAGTGTTGCCGATCTCGATCGTCAGCCCCTTGCGGCTGTTGAGTATGTCGCCCGGCCGGAAGGCGTCGGCCGAGACGGCGTTCTCCACCGCCGCCACGATGACCACCAGCCGCACCGGCAGATCGGCCTGCATGACCAACCGCCCCAGGGCCAGGGCGTGGGCCGATCCGCCCATGTCCTTCTTCATGTTCCGCATCCCGGCGGCCGGCTTCAGGTCCAGCCCCCCGGTGTCGAACACCACCCCCTTGCCGACCAGGGCCACCAGGGGCAGATCGGCCTGGTCCAGCTTCCAGCCGATCTCGATCAGGCGCGGGGCCCGGTGCGGCGCGGCGGCCCGGCCGACGGCGTGGACGGCGGGATAGTTCGCCTCCAGCAGGGCGTCGCCCTCGGTCACCGTGATCGCGGCCCCGGCGCTCTCGGCGATCTCGCGGGCGATGGTCTCGATCTGCAAAGGCCCCATGTCGGCGGCGGGGGTGTCGACCATCTCGCGCGCCAGGGCGCAGGCGGCGACGATCCGCGTTGTCTCGGCGAGGTCCAGCCCCTCGGGCGCGACCAGCCGGACCGGCGTCTTGTCCGGCCTGGCCTTGTAGCGGTCGAAGACATAGGCCCCCAGCAGGAAGGCCAGGGCGGCGGCCTGGGCCTGATGCGGCTCGGTCTCCAGACGATAGAGGCCGCCGGGCAGGCGGGCGGACAGGCCCCGCGCCGCCATCGGATCGAAGACCGGACCCGTTCCGACCAGGACCTGGCCGATCCCGTCGCCCTGGGGCGCGATCAAAAGCTGACCCGGCTTGCCCTCGAACCCGTGCAGATCGGCCCAAGGGCGCACGGCGCCGTCCAGCGCCTGATCCGGACCGACGAAGCGGATCGGCACGGCGTCTGCGCCGTCTTGTGCGGCGACCAGCAGGGGATGGAATACGGACATGACGGGCCTTCTTAACCAACAGTTGACGCGAACCGGCGAGTCTGGGGGCGACCGAGGACCGTCAGGACTCCACCCATGTCGCCCATGCCCGCCC
>NZ_JMQR01000068.1:0-16126 GCF_000698025.1 Brevundimonas sp. EAKA
GGGTCTGGGCGTCGCCCTGGAAGGCGCGGGCGTCCACCGCCTGGTCGCCGTCGTTGGCGTTGGTGGTCGACATGCCGCCCTGGCTGAAGGCCCAGATGGACAGCAGAAGCACCGCCGCCGCCCCGCCGGAGAGGATCAGCAGCCACAGAATGCGCACGCCGGACCGGCCCTGGCGGGTGGACTGGGCGTCGATCGGCCGGTTGGATCGATCCGCGTCCGTTATCTTCGTCTGGGGGTCTTGGTGGCTCATGCTCGGCCTCCCTTGTTCTGTTTTCTGGTCGCGCCTCAACGCCCTGCCGTTGGCGACGTTCCGATTGACGCGCGGCTCCGGCGAACCTTGTTCGTGGGAAGGCGAAAAATTGCACGCAACCTCTGGAACCACTCTCCCGGCCTGCCGTTATCGGCATGCGGAGGCGGCGACGCCCCCCCGACTTGAGATTGGCGAAAGCCAATCTGTCGCCTCCGCGCCTCATTCTCGATGATGCCACTTGAAGGCGGCCCGCAGGGGTCGCCTTTTTCTTTTCGCTCTCGACCGCCGGGGGCGGCAGGGTCAGGATGGCCTCAAAAGACAATCCTAGGAGATAGACGCATGGCTTTGAACGGCAAGACGAACCGCCAGTGGGTGCTGCGCCAGCGGCCCAAGGGTCTGATTCAACCGGGCGACCTGGAACTGGTCGAAAGCCCGATCCCGGATCTCAAGGAGACCGAGGTTCTGGTCCGCACCGTCTATCTGTCGCTGGATCCGACCAACCGCACCTGGATGAACGATTCCGAGGGTTATCTGCCGCCGGTGGGTCTGGGCGAGGTCATGCGCGGCCTGACCCTGGGCGTGGTCGAACACAGCCGCTCCGACCGGTTCAAGGTCGGGGACGTGGTCATGCCCGCCTCGGCCGGCTGGGCCGATTACGCCGTTGTGCCCGAGGGCGGGCTGCGTCCGGTCCACCGTGCGCCAGGCCTGCCGTTGACGGCCAATATGTCGGTCCTGGGCATGACCGGCCTGACAGCCTATTTCGGCGTCACCGACGTGCTGAAGGCCAAGGCCGGCGAGACGATCGTGATCTCGGCCGCCGCCGGCGCCGTGGGCTCCATCGCCGGCCAGATCGCCAAACAGCGCGGCTGCCGCGTCATCGGCATCGCCGGCGGACCCGAGAAATGCGCCTGGCTGACCGACGAACTCGGCTTCGACGCCGCCGTCGATTACAAGAACGAGGATGTCGGCGCGGCCCTGGATCGGCTGGCGCCGGACGGGATCGATCTGAACTTCGAGAATGTGGGCGGCGACATCATGATCGCTGTCTTCAACCGGCTGAAGGTGCACGGCCGGATGGCGGTGTGCGGCCTGGTGTCGTCCTACAACGCCACCAAGGCGCCGCCGTCGCCGAACTTCGCCCGCATCATCACCCACCGTCTGACCGTCCAGGGCTTCCTGGTGCTCGACTACGCCCCGCGCGCCCGCGAAATGGTCGCCGAGATGGGACCCTGGCTGGCCGAGGGCAAGGTGAAGTGGAAGGTCCACGTCGATGACGGGCTGGAAGGGGCGGTGGAATCGCTGAATCGCTTGTTCACCGGCGATCACGACGGCAAGCTGCTGGTTCGCGTCTCCGAAGAACCTGCCTGAGGATATCCATGAGCGACCCCCTGCTCGTCCATTACGAGGATCTGGAGACGGGACAGGTCGTGCCCCTGGGCGCCTGCGCGGTCGATCCGGCCGCGCTGGACGTCTTCGTCGAGCGGTTCTCGCCCGGCTGGGACGCCGCCTATGGCGCGCCGGACGCCATGGTCTACGCCCTGTGGAGCCGGCTGGCGGCCGAGAAGGCCGGCGGCTGGGCCCAGACCAAGGTCCTGGCCGTGGACGGTCTGCGCTATCTGCGCAATCCCCCGCCGGGCGAACTGCTGCGCGGGCGGATGACGGTGATGGGCAAGGATCCGGTCGGAGACGAGAAGGGCATCGTCATCGCCTCGCACGACCTGCTGGATGAAGGCGGTCGGCTGGTCTTCTCCTGCCTGACCCGCGCCGTCTTTTCGCGCCGCTGAAACGCAGAACGCCCCGCCGGCGAACCGGCGGGGCGTTCCATTTCGATCGGACGGCGGGTCTTAGTTGACCGTGCCCGGGGCCTGGCGAAGGAAGGCCAGGGCGATCAGGCGGTCCCAGCCCAGCAGCGACACCAGGTGGGCGTAGATCTGGCCCAGGGCGCCGTTGTCGCGCAGTTCGGCCAGCTTTTCGGCCGGCAGGGCGCGGAGCTTGTCTTCCGACACGGCGAAATACTCGGCCAGCTTCTGCGGCGCGCCCGGCGTGCCGTCCGGGTTGCGCGGCGTGAAGACGGCTTCACGCACGTCCAGCAGATCCAGGTCGTTGATCAGCTTGACGAAGGCCTCGGTGCGCTGACGCTCCTGCTCGAAGTTGTTGCAGAACTCCATCGCCATGGTGGTGTAGTCGCTGGCCTGGCCGTTGACGAACAACGGGTTCTGGCCGCCCTCGGCGACGATCTCCGCGCCGCGGTCGATGCACAGGATCAGGCGCTGGTTCTGCTTGTCGTCGGCGAAGACGAACGGATAGCGGCGCACATAGGCCGGGATGTAGGCGTCGGGACGGAACTCGCCGTCGGCCGCCACGAACAGGTTCTCGCCCTGGCGCAGGCCCATGACCACGACCGGCTGGCGGTTCTCGCCGGTGAAGATCACCGGATAGGACAGGGCGGCGGCGGCGAACTCGGTCACCGTCAGCGGCACGACATTGGTCTGGCCGACGAAGGCGTAGGGCTTGTCGGCCGGATTGACGCCCAGCGCGCCGTGCAGGCCCGGATCCAGCGGCTCGGGGTTCTTGTAGAAGAGGACATTGCCCTCGAGCGGCGAGTTGGTCGTGTCGGTCATGAGAAGCCAGGCGCTCTGGAATGGAAACGAGGCGGGCCTTCTAGCCCAAGCGCGTCCCAGCGGCAAACGGAGGCGACGCCCGGCGGCGTCTCATGTTGCGGCCAGGCCGCTCAGCCATTAGCTGTGGCGCATGACCTCCACCTGCGACCACGATCACGATCATGCGGGCCTGCACGGCGCGGCCCTGATCCGCGCGCTGGAGGGGGCGGAAGCGCGCATGACGGCGGCGGGCGAGCGGATGACGCCGCCGCGTCGACGGGTGCTGTCCCTTCTGCTCGAGACCGGCGAGCCGGTGAAGGCCTATGACCTGATCGCCCGCTTCGGCGAGGACGGCCAGGCCGCCAAGCCGCCTACCGTCTATCGCGCTCTGGAGTTTCTGGAACGCCAGGGCATGGCCCACCGCATCGCCTCCATCAGCGCCTATGTCGCCTGCGCCGGACATGAAGAAAACACCGCGGCCCATGCGGCGGCCTTCCTGATCTGCGACTGCTGCGGGGCGACGCGCGAGATCAACGGGCCGGACCAGGGCGCCATGGACGCCGCCGCCGCCGCCGCCGGCTACGCCATCGCCCGCACCACCATAGAGGCGCACGGACTCTGCGCCGCCTGTCGTCAGGCCGCATGATCATGGATGCTGCGCTGATGTCCCCGCCCCGTCGACTCAGCGTGCCGATCAACAATCACTGGGGCGCGGGCCGGATGTCCGTGATGGACTTCGGCGACCCGAAGCGGCCCGTGGACCTGATCTTCTCCCACGCCAACGGCTTCAACGCCGCCACCTATCGCAGCCTGCTGTCGCCCCTGTCGGCCAGTCTGCGGATCTGGGCTCCGGATCTGCGCGGTCACGGCGGGTCGGACCTGCCGGTGTTCGCCCGGCCCAAGTCCAGCTGGCTGGATCACCGCGACGACATCCTGGCCCTGATCGAGGCCATCGACGGGCCGCCGGTGGTCCTGGCCGGCCATTCGATGGGCGGAACCGCCTCGCTGCTGGCGGCGGCCGAACGGCCGGATCGGGTGTCGAGCCTGGTCCTGTTCGATCCGGTGATCTGGCGGCGCGCGGCGGTCTTCGCCTTCAACCTGCCCTTCGCCCACCGGCTGATGAAGGACATCCCCATCGCCAGGGCCACACGCCGCCGTCGCCCGGTGTTCGACAGCCGCGAACAGGCCATGGCCGCCTATCGCGGACGCGGCGCCTTCAAGGGCTGGCCCGACCGGGTGCTGGCCGACTATCTGTCCGAGGGCCTGGTCGAGACGCCGGACGGTCTGACGCTGACCGCCACCCCGGTCTGGGAGGCCGCCAACTACGCCGCCCAGGCGCATGATCCCTGGCGGGCCCTGCGCCGCTATCCGGGGCCGATCCATATTCTGAAGGCCGAGCACGGCGCCCTGACCCATGTGCCGGTCGCGCCGCGCGGCCTGCCGAACGTGACGGTCGAGGTGGTCGCCGGCGGCGGCCATCTGTTCCCCATGACCCATGCCGACGTCGCCCGCGACGCCCTGTTCGAGGCGGCGGTCTGAGGGCGGACGATTAATCGGGGGACAGGCGCCGAGCCCCATGATAAGGGCGCCGCTGAGCATAACTCCCCGAGACGTCCCGCTTGTCCTTCTTTCACGCCGGTCCCGCGCCCAAAGGCGCCGGCCCCCGATCCGGGGGGTTGCGGGACGGTTTGATCCTGACGCCGGGAATGAAGGTCGGGCTGTTCGGCGGCTCCTTCAATCCGGCCCACGACGGTCACGCCCATGTGGCCGAGACGGCCATGCGCCGCCTGGGCCTGGACCGGGTCGTCTGGCTGGTCTCGCCGCAGAACCCGCTGAAGGACGCCCGCCACAGCGCGCCCCTCTCCGAACGCATGGCTTCGGCGCGTGAACACGCCCGCGGCCCGTCGATGATCATTTCGGATTTCGAGACTCGCACCGGCGTGGCCTGGACCGTCGACACCCTGCGCCTGCTGGTCGCGCGGCATCCCGGCGTGCATTTCGTCTGGCTGATGGGGTCGGACAATCTGGCCAGTTTCCATCGCTGGCGCGGCTGGACCGACATCATGCGGCTGATGCCGGTGGCGGTGATCGCCCGGCCGGGCTCCCTGCTGGACAGCCGCACCGCCCCGGCGGCCGCGCGGTTCGCGACCTTCCGCGTTCCGGCCGAACAGGCGGGCCTGTTGCCGACCCTGTCGGCGCCCGCCTGGACCTATCTGACGGCGCCGCTGAACCCCCTGTCCTCGACCGCGATCCGCACCGGGACCGGACGACGCGCGGCCTCGTGATCGGGGCGCCGGTTCACGGACCGGCCTATCCGTGCTAGAGGGCTTCTTTAGTCAATGCTCCTGGAGCCCTCCGCTGACCCCCTCGCCCGCGTATGATACGCAAGACGCCGCCGTTTCGAACACGGCGCACGAGATGGATGCCATAGAACCTCTGCATTCCGAAGACGGCTTTGAATCCGACGGCGCGCCCAGCGCCTTCGGCGATTCCGCACCGCGCCCGATCGGCTCGACCCCGCTTGAAGAAGCCATTCTGAGCCGCCTCGACGAGGACAAGGCCCAGGAGATGGTTCTGATCGATCTCAAGGGCAAAAGCGCCATGGCCGACACCATGATCGTGGCGTCGGGCCGGTCGCACCGCCATGTCGGCGCCATCGCCGACCACCTGCTGCGCACGCTGAAGGAACAGGGCCTGGGCAAGGCCAAGGTCGAGGGCCTGCCGCATTGCGACTGGGTCCTGATCGACGCCGGCGACGTGATCGTGCATCTGTTCCGCCCGGAAGTGCGCACCTTCTACAATATCGAGAAGATCTGGGCCGTCGATTCCGCCCACCGCATGGTCCGCGACTGAGACCGTGAGGCTGGGGATCGTCGCCATCGGCCGACCGGGCCGAGGGCCAGAGGCGACCCTCGCCGACGACTACGCCAAGCGCGCCACCCTGTCCGGACGCGCGCTTGGCCTCGGCCCCCTTGAACTGATCGACCTGGAAGCCAAGAAGCCGGGCAAGGGGCCGGAGGCCGAACTGATCCTCGCGGCCGCGGAAGGGTCGCATCTGATCGCCTGCGACGAGCGTGGAAAGACCTATTCGTCGCGCGCCTTCGCCGACCATGTCGCCAAACTGCGCGATCAGGGCGAACGCCGTCTGGTCTTCGCCATCGGCGGGGCGGACGGGCTGGACGACAGCGTGCGCGCGGCCGCCTCCTCGACCCTGGCCTTCGGTCCCCAGACCTGGCCCCACGCCCTGGCCCGCGCCATGCTGGCCGAACAACTCTATCGGGCCGTGACCATCCTGGCCGGATCACCCTATCATCGCGACTGACATGGGTCGCGCCGCCACACTCTCTCTCGCCCTGCTGACGGGCCTCGTGCTCGCCGCGCCCGCCGTGGGCCGGCAGGCGCCTGAAAGCGAGCTGGCCCGCACCCAGGCCGAATACCGCGACGAGGCCGTGCGGGCGCGCCGCCTGCGCGCCGACGCCGATGCGGCCAAGTCCGAACTGGCCCAGCTGGAGCGACGCCTGGCGGCCTTGCGCGCCGACGAACGGACCGACGACCGCCAGATCGACGACCAACGCGCCCGCCTGCGCCAGCTCAGCGAACGCGAGGCCGAACTGGTCACGAACCTGGCCCGGGAGCGCGGGGCCCAGGGTCGGCTGCTCAGCGCCCTGCAGATGATGAGCCGTCGCCCCCCGCCGCCCCTGCTGATACCGGCGGACAAGGCGGTGGATACGGTGCGCGCCTCCATCCTGCTTCGGGCCATGACGCCCGACCTGGAAAGGCGCGCCCAGGCCCTGGCCGCGCGTCAGGCCGAGATCATGCGCATCCGCCGCCTGGCGGTCCTGTCGTCCGAACGGCTGCTGACCACGGAAAGCGCCCAGGGCGACCGCCGCGCCGAGATCGAGGGGCTGACGGCGCGCAAGACCGCCCTGACCGCCGTCCTGAACGCCGAGGCCCGCACCGCCGAACGCGCGGCCCGCGTGCTGGAGAGCCGTATCCGCGAACTGGGCGGCGACGTCCCCGCGGCCGAGACGGCCGAGGCGGCGCCCACGCGCCTGCCCGCCGGCCGCACCCGCCTCAGTTCGCCCGCCCAGGGCGCGCCCAGCCAGACCTGGGGGGCAGGGACCTCGGGGTGGCGCTGGCGGGCCGACCGCGCGGCCGTGACCGCCCCCGCCGACGCCAAGGTCGCCTACGCCGGCCCCCTGACCGGCTGGGGCCAGGTGGTGATTCTGGATCTCGGCCCCGGTTGGCGGGCGGTCATCGCCGGGCTGGAAAGCGTGGACGTGGCGCACGACGCCCGCGTCTCGGACGGCCAGACCCTGGGACGCAGCGGCCCCGACGGCGACGTCTATTTCGAACTGCGGCGCGAGGAACGGCCCATCGATCCCGGTCCCTGGCTGAAATAGGCTCCGACAGGGCGTCATTTGCGGCCTCTTGCCTCTGACGGCGAGTTGGGAGGCGGCGAAATGGCCGAGATGCGATAAGGCCTTGCTTTCCAACCTGACGCTGATTTTATCGGCGTGACGCTGCGCCGCCACGATTTCGTCGTGTCTGCGGGGCCTTACCCTTGCAACGGGCGCCTTTCATGATCGGCCCGACCGAAAGAGACCGAATGCGTAAACTGCTTCTCGTCGGCTGCGCCGCCCTGGTTCTCGGCGGCTCGGCCGCCGTCGCCACCAGCCAGACGCCCCGCAACGAAACCTTCCGGATGCTGGAGCTGTTCGGCGACGTGGTCGGCATCGTCGAGCAGGCCTATGTCGTCCCGGTCGACAACAAGAAGCTGATCGAAGCCGCCCTGGCCGGCATGATGACGGCGCTGGACCCCCACTCCAACTATCTGCCGCCGTCCAACTATGACGAGCTGCGCGAACGGACCGAGGGGCAGTATTCGGGCGTGGGCCTGACCATCACCTCCGAGGGCGGCCTGGTGAAGGTCATCTCGCCGATGGACGAAAGCCCCGCCGCCAAGGCCGGGGTTCAGGCCGGCGACGTCATCTCCTCCATCGAGGGCCAGAACGCTTCCGGCCTGACCGTCAGCCAGGTGTCCGAGAAACTGCGCGGATCCGTTGGCACCAGCGTACGCGTCACCTTCCTGCGCGACGGCGAGGACCCGCTCGAGGTCGTCCTGACCCGCGAGATCATCAAGGTTCAGTCGGTCACGGGCCGGGTCGAAGGCGATTTCGGCTATCTGCGCGTCTCGACCTTCAACGAGAACACCGGCCGCGAACTGACCGAGGCCATCGCCAAGATCAAGGCCGAGAAGCCCGGCGTGAAGGGCTATGTCCTGGACCTGCGCAACAACGGCGGCGGGCTGCTGAACGCCGCCATCGACGTGTCGGACGCCTTCCTGGAGCGCGGCGAGATCGTCAGCCAGCGCGGTCGCAAGCCCGAGCAGATCCAGCGCTATTCGGCCAAGCCCGGCGACCTGACCGGCGGCCTGCCGGTGGTGGTCTTGGTCAACTACGGCTCGGCCTCGGCCTCGGAAATCGTCGCCGGCGCCCTGAAGGACCATGAGCGGGCGACCATCGTCGGCCTGACCAGCTTCGGCAAGGGGTCGGTCCAGACGGTGATCCCGCTGCGCCAGGGCCAGGACGGCGCCCTGTCGATCACCACGGCCCGCTACTACACCCCGTCCGGCGCCTCGATCCAGAAGATCGGCATTGAGCCGGATCTGGAGGTCGCCCGGTCCGAGGCCGAGGCCCGCATCGTCTCGCGCTCCAGCTTCATCTATTCCGAAGCCGCCTACGCCACCGCCCTGGACTCCTCCATCGGCGCGGAACGCAAGGGGCCGCACACGCCGCGCGAGGCCCCGGGCAAGGACTTCGACAAGGAGAAGGACTACCAGCTGCAACGCGCCCTGGACGTCCTGCGCGCCGGCGGCGACCTGTCCAAACTGTCCGCCCCGCCCGAGACCATCGTCGTCACCGAGCCGGGCTCCGAACCGAAGAAGGACGAGACGCCGGCCGAGACGCCTGAGGACTGATTTCGGCACGCGGGTTGCAAGCCTTTCCGCAACAGTCGCGTCGTCGACTATTTCGGAAAGGAGAATGTCTTGTCGATTTCGTCGGTTAGCAGCTTCCTTGGCAGTGTGGGCTCGGTCGGCCAGAGCGCATCGGCCGGGCAAAATAAGCCCACTTCGGTCCTTCAGAACGATCTTGACCAGATTCGTGAGAAGGGGCTCAGCGCCTGGGCGCATGAGCAGCAGATGGAGAAGCTCAAGGCGCGGCTCCGCGAGCAGGTCCTGTCGGACAAGAATATGAGCGAGCGCGACGTCGCCGCCCTGCCGAAGGAAGCCCGCGCCACGATCGAGGACGAGATCGCCAAGCTGGTCGCACAGAAGCTGCAGGAGGCGCTGGAGGCCAAGGTCAAGGACGCGGCCGCCCAGGGCAAGACGCAGGCCGTGCTGCTGAACATCTCCGTCTGAACCGGGATGGGGCCTCCGCCGTGCGCGCGGCGAGAGAATCTGTGGCGTTGGGATTCGACATTCCCCTTGTTTTCCTTCATAAGCCGCCGCTTCCGACGCAAGTGAACCTCGCGTCTCCACCCACACGACAGCTCTTTTGTCGTGCTACCGCGCTCCGCGCTGCTTGAGCACAGCCCATTCGGGCTCAAGCAGGCCGCAAGGCCGATAGCCCAAAAAAAGAGAACGAGGTGGGCGAGAACCCTCTGCCGACGTGATCGTCGCCAGAGGCCGTTGTCGTATGGAGCCGCTTCACCCGTCGCCACGAGGTAGTGAATGTTCGAGGCTCTGAACGAGCGGCTGACAGGCGTCTTCGACCGGATCACCGGCCGCGGCGCCCTGTCCGAAAAGGATGTCGCCGAGGCGATGCGCGAAGTGCGCGTGGCCCTGCTCGAGGCCGACGTCGCCCTGCCGGTCGTCAAGGAATTCATCGCCTTCGCCACCGAACGCGCCACCGGTGAAGAGGTCATCCGTTCGGTCCGCCCCGCAGACCAGGTGGTCAAGATCGTCTATGACGGCCTGATCGAGATGCTGGGCGGCGAAGAGCCGGTCCCGCTCAACACCAACGCTACTCCGCCCGCGGTGGTGCTGATGGCCGGCCTGCAAGGCTCGGGCAAGACCACGACCTCGGCCAAGCTGGCGCTGCGCCTGACCAAGTTCGATCGCAAGAAGGTCATGATGGCCTCGCTGGACACCCGTCGTCCGGCCGCGATGGAGCAACTGGCCCAGCTGGGCAAACAGATCGACGTCGCCGTCCTGCCCATCGTGGCGGGCGAGAGCGCCGTCCAGATCACGCGTCGGGCGCTGCAATCCGCCAAGCTCCAGGGCTTCGACGTCCTGATCCTCGACACCGCCGGCCGCATCACCCTGGACGAGGGGCTGATGAACGAGGTGGCCGAGGTCGCCGAGATCGCCAAGCCGGTCGAGACCCTGCTGGTCGCCGACAGCCTGACCGGCCAGGACGCGGTCCGCACCGCCGCCGCCTTCCACGCCCGCCTGCCCCTGACGGGCCTGGTCCTGACCCGCGCCGACGGCGACGGTCGCGGCGGCGCCATGCTGTCGATGCGGGCCGTCACCGGCCTGCCGATCAAATATCTGGGCGCCGGCGAAAAGGTCGATGCGCTGGACGTCTTCGACGCCCGCCGCGTCGCCGGCCGCATCCTGGGCCAGGGCGACATCGTCGCCCTGGTCGAGAAGGCGTCGCAGGACCTGGACCAGGCCAAGGCCGAGAAGATGGCCCGCAAACTGGCCAAGGGCCAGTTCGACCTGGACGACCTGGCCGGTCAGCTGCAGCAGATGAAGCGGATGGGCGGGCTTCAGGGCATCATGGGCATGCTGCCCGGCGTGGCCAAGATGAAGGGTCAGATGGCCGAGAGCGGCATCGACGACCGCATGATCCTGCGCCAGGAAGCCATCATCTCCTCGATGACCAAGGTCGAGCGCAAGAAGCCCGACCTGCTGAACGCCAGCCGCAAGAAGCGGATCGCCGCCGGCGCCGGCGTCGATGTCCAGGACGTGAACCGGGTTCTGAAACAGCACCGCCAGATGGCCGACGTGGTCAAGCAGATGGCGCGCGGCGGACCCAAGAAGATGCAGCAGATGGCCGCCATGCTGGGCGGCCTCGGCGGCGGCGGCGGCATCCCCGGCATGCCGGGCATGGGCGGCGGCCCCGATCTGAACCGATTGAAGGCCCTGGGCGGCGGCAAGACGCCGGAACCCAGCGCCGACGACCTGAAAGCCATCCAGGACCGCCTCGCGGGACTTGGAAACCCCCTCGGGGGCGGCGGACAACTTCCGGGAGGCCTTCCGGGCCTGCCGGGCTTCCCTCCCAAGAAATAACGACTTCCTAGAAAGAGACTGAAAATGCTGAAGATTCGTCTGGCCCGCGGCGGCGCCAAGAAGCGCCCCTACTACCACATCGTCATCGCCGACTCGCACTCGCCCCGCGACGGCAAGTTCATCGAGAAGGTCGGCAGCTACAACCCGATGCTGCCCAAGGACGGCGCCACTCCGCGCGTCGCCCTGAAGGTCGAGCGTATCGCCGAATGGCTCGGCAAGGGCGCCCAGCCGACCGACCGCGTCGCCCGCTTCCTGTCGCAGGACGAGACCCTGGGCGCCAAGGTGAAGTGGACCCAGTCCAACAACCCGAACAAGGCCCAGCCCGGCAAGAAGGCGCAAGAGCGCGCCGCGGAACGCGCCCAGCGCGAAGCCGACCGCCTGGAAGCCGAAGCCGCCGCCAAGGTCGAGGCCGCTGAAGCCGCCGCCCGCGCCAAGGAAGAAGCCGCCGCCGCCGCGGCTGCTCCGGCTGTCGAAGAAGCCCCGGCTGAAGAAGCGCCCGCCGCTGAAGCCGCCGCCGAAGAAGCTCCGGCTGCTGAAGAAGCAACCGAAGAAAAGACCGAAGCCTAAGGCTTTCGGTCTCGACACGATCAAGGCGGCGTCCTTCGACGCCGCCTTTTTCATGCGCTACTAGACCCTCTCCCGCTTGCGGGAGAGGTGGCCCGGCGATCGGCGCAGCCGATCCAGGGTCGGAGAGGGAAGTGTCGCGACACTTCCCCCATCGTCAGCCGTCTCGCTGCGCTCGACGAGCTGACACTTCCCCCGCAAGCGGGGGAAGATCTAGGACGACGGACACAGACCATGACCACGGACAGCAGATTGATCCTCGTCGGCCAGATCGGCGGCGGTTTCGGGGTGCGGGGCGAGGTGCGGGTGACCGCCTTCACCGCCGATCCCCTGGCCCTGACCGCCTATGGCCCGCTGCTGCGCGCCGACGGCACGGTCGCCCTGACCCTGTCCGCGACCCGCCCGGACAAGAGCGGCGTGGTCGGCCGGGCCAAGGAGATCGCCACCAAGGAACAGGCCGACGCCCTGCGCGGCCTGAAACTCTATGTTCCCCGCGACCGCTTCCCCGAACCGGACGAGGACGAATTCTATCTCGCCGACCTGCTGGGCGTCGAGGTCCGCGACACGGCGGGCGAGGTCATGGGCACGGTCAAGTCGGTCCAGAATTTCGGCGCCGACGACATGCTGGAGATCGCCGCCGCGACCGGCGGCCCGACCTGGTATCTGCCCTTCACCAAGGCAGCGACGCCCGAGCTGCACCTGGCCGACGGCTGGCTTCTGGCCGTCCCGCCGACCGAGGTGGGCGAGCGCGAGCCGGATTAGCTGTTGTCTTCGACCTCGGCGTCCGGGCCGTTCTTCTTGATGGAGTCGATGGCGTTCTGGGCCGAGGCCTTGGAGCTGTAGCCTTCGGTCGAGAACAGGGTCTCGGAATTGTATTTGAACCGGACTCGGAACTCGCCGGCCTTGTCCTTGTAGATCTCGAACTTGTGCGCCATCGGGCGTCTCCCTTCCTGCGACCTGTGATCGGTCACGGCCAAGCTGGCGCCGTCCTCGGTCCGTTTCCAGACACAAGTCCGCGACCAAATCGTGCCGATGACAGTTGCGAACCTCGCGCATGGCGCCGACATGGTTGTTCATCACCACGCCGAGGCCGAACCCATGACCGACCTGTCCGCCTTTCCGATCACCGGCCGCTGGCCGGCCCGGCATCCCGACCGGTTGCAGCTCTATTCCCTGCCCACGCCCAATGGCGTGAAGGTGTCGATCATGCTGGAAGAGGTCGGCCTGGCCTATGAGCCGCACTTCATCGACATCATGGCCAACGAGACCTGGGGGCCGGAATTCCTCTCGCTGAACCCCAACGGCAAGATCCCCGCCATTCTCGACCCGGACGGCCCCGGCGGACAGCCGCTGGCCCTGTTCGAGTCCGGCGCCATCCTGATCTATCTGGCGGAAAAGACCGGCAAACTGCTCTCGAACGATCCGGCGACCCGCTATGAGACGATCCAGTGGCTGATGTTCCAGATGGGCGCGATCGGCCCGATGTTCGGCCAACTGGGCTTCTTCCACAAGTTCGCCGGCAAGGACTATGAGGACAAGCGTCCGCGCGACCGCTACGTCGCCGAAAGCCGCCGTCTGCTGGGCGTGCTGGAAACACGGCTGGCCAATGATGGCGGCGCCCCCCGCGACTGGATCGTGGGCGAGGGCCGGGGCGACTATTCCATCGCCGACGTCGCTACGCTGGGCTGGGTCCGCAACCTGATCGGCTTCTACGAGGCGGGCGAGATCGTCGGCTTCAACGACTTCCCGCACGTCGCCGCCTGGCTGGAGCGCGGCCTGGCCCGTCCGGCGGTGCAGCGCGGGCTGGCGATTCCGGCGCGGGGCTGAACCCTCGCCCATTGGCCGCGTTGTCTCGCCACACCAACAGGAGCGCGACCGATGGGCATCTTCTCTTCGATCTGGAACAAGATCACCGGCCACAAACCGAAGACGGCCCCCGCGCCGTCGCCGAACGTCGGCGGCGCGCCCCCCACGCCGGGCGCTGCGCCCATTGCGACGGCGGCGCCTGTCCTGCCCCCGGTCGACGTCGAGGCGGTGCTCAGCGATCTGGCCGAATCCAGGGGGGGCGGCGGCAACTGGCGCACCTCGATCGTCGATCTGCTGAAGCTGCTGGATCTGGATTCCAGCCTGGCCGCCCGCAAGGAACTGGCCGAGGAGCTGAACGTCCACGCCGGCGAACACGGCTCGGCCGAGCAGAACACCGCCCTGTCCAGGGCGGTCTGGAACAAGCTGGCGGAAAACGGCGGCCAGGTCCCGGCGTCGCTGCGGGACTGAGGCGACCCGGCGGGGCCGGGGCGCTGGATCAGGCTTTCGGTCTGATCCAGCGCAGCGCGCCCAGGGCCGCGAAGCCGACGACCAGGCCCCAGAAGGCCGAGCCTATGCCGAACAGGGCGATCCCCGATCCGGTGGCGGCGAAGGTCAGGACGGCGGCTTCGCGCTCGTCGGCCTTGGCCAGCATGGCGCTCAGCGCACCCGTCAGGGCGGCGATCAAGGCCAGGCCCGTGATGATGGCCAGCACCGCTGGCGGCATGGCGATGAACAGTCCCGCCAGAGGCGCCGCGAACAGCGCCACCAGGATATAGAAGCCGCCATAGATCACCCCGACGATCCAGCGTCGCGCCGGATCCGGGTGGGCGTCCGGCCCGGTGCAGAGGGCGGCGGTTATGGCGGCCAGATTGACTCCGTGCGCCCCGAACGGCGCGGCGATCACGCTGGTCAGGCCCGTCGCCAGGATCAGGAGGTTCGCCGGGGGCGCATATCCGGCGGCCCGCAACACCACCAGGCCCGGCAGGTTCTGCGACGCCAGCGTCACCAGGAACAACGGCAGGCCCAGACTGGCGGCGACCTTCCAGTCAAAGGCGGGGATGACGGGCGACAGCGTCCCGAACAGGCCGGTCCCCGGCGGCAGGCCGATCTGGTTCCTGAGCATCAGCACGACGAAAGCCGCGCCCAGGACGGCGGGCAGGGCCCAGGCGGGCCAAAGGCGGCGCACGACGATGAAGACGGCCAGCAGGCCGGCCGCCAAGGTCAGCTCGTCGGGCGCGACCTTGAACAGTCTCAGCACGAAGGGCGACAGCACGCCCGCCAGCATGGCCGAGGCGACCGAGGCGGGGATTTTCTGGGCCAGCCGTCCCAGGACCGGCAACAGGCCGGTCAGCAGCATCAACACGCCCGCCACGACGAAGGCGCCGACGGCGTTGGCCCAGCCCAGCCCCAGAGTGGAGGCCGCGAGCAGGGCCGCGCCGGGCGTCGACCAGGCCAGGACGACCGGCATCCGCAGTCGCCAGCTCAGCACCATGCCCGGCACGCCTATGCCCAGGCACAGGGCCGTGACCATCGACACGATCTGGGCGGGGTGGGCGCCCAGCGCCTGACCCGCCTGCACCACCAGGGCCACCGTGCCGCCGAAGCCGACGACGGTCGCCACCGCCGCCGCCGAAACGGCGGACGGCGTCAGCAGGGGGGCGGACGGTTCGGAAATGGACAGGGGACGCCCCTATTCCTCGTCGCCGGCCAGACCCATCATGTGGAAGCCGGCGTCGACGTGGACGACTTCGCCCGTGGTCGACAGGCCCAGGTCCGAGCACAGCCACAGGGCCGCCCCGGCGACGCCTTCCATCGAGGTGTCTTCCTTCATGGCCGACATGGCGCGGCCCTGGCTGATCATGCCGCGGCCGCCCGAGATGCCGGCCAGCGACAGGGTGCGCATGGCGCCGGCCGAGATGGCGTTGACGCGGATGCCCTTGGGCCCCAGGTCACGGGCGATATAGCGCGTCGCCGCCTCCAGCGCCGCCTTGGCCACGCCCATGGTGTTGTAGTTTGGGATGGCCCGTTCCGAGCCGAGGTAGGTCATGGTGATCATCGACCCGCCGTTCGGCATCAGTTTCGACGCGCGCTTGGCCACGTCCACGAAGCTGAAGGCCGAGATGTTCATGGCCAGCAGGAAGCTGTCGCGGCTGGTGTTCTCGACGAACGACCCCTTCAGCTCGTCCTTGTTGGCGAAGGCGACCGAGTGGACGACGAAGTCGATCGTGCCGAACTCCTTTTCCAGCTCGGCGAAGGCGGCGTCCATTGAGGCGTCGTCGGTGACGTCGGCCTGGATCAGCAGCCTGGCGCCCACGCTCTCGGCCAGCGGCCGCACCCGACGCTCAAGCCCCTCGCCCAGATAGGTGAAGGCCAGTTCCGCCCCCTGGGCCGCCAGTTGCGAGGCGATGCCCCAGGCGATCGAATTGGCGTTCGCCACCCCCATGATCAGGCCCTTCTTGCCCTTCATGAGTTCGCCGGTCGGCATGTTCCAGCCTTCGGAAGCGGCCATGATACGTCTCCTGATGATTTGCGCGGAGGGTTAGCAGGCGCAGGCCACGGGCTCAACGTCTTCTCCCTCCCCCTGCGGGGGAGGGGGGCGGAGGCGTAGCC
>NZ_JMQR01000069.1:0-16085 GCF_000698025.1 Brevundimonas sp. EAKA
GGGCTGGACGACGGAATAGGCGAAGCCGACCGCTTCCGAGCCGTCGGGGAAGGGGGCGACCAGACGGCCCGAGGCCAGGTCCGCCTGGGCCAGGGTGCGTTTGGCCAGGGCGACGCCGCGGCCGGAGACGGCGGCCTCGATCAGCAGGCTGGACTGGTTGAAGCGCGAACCGCGGCGCGGGTCGGGGTGGCGCACGCCGCGCGCCTTCAGCCACATGGCCCAGTCGGGGCGGCTGGGGTCGCCGTCGTTGGACATGTCGTGCAGCAGGATGTGGCGCACCAGGTCGGCGGGTTTGCGGATCGCATGTTCGCCGTCCATCAGCGACGGGGCGCAGACGGGCAGGACCGTCTCGGTCATCAGCCGGTCCACGGTCAGGCCGGGATAGTCGCCGGGACCATAGCGGACGGCGAGATCGACCTTGCCCTCGGTCAGGTCGGCCGGCTCCATGTCGGCGGAGATCCACAGCTCGATCTCGGGATGGGCGGCGTGGAAGTCGTCCATCCGCGGCATCAGCCATTTGGAGGCGAAGCCGGGGGCGATGCTGATCGACACCTGTTTGCGGCGCGGCGGTTCGCGCAGCAGGGCCGAGGCGTCCATCAGCCGCTCGAACCCCTCGCGCAGCAGGGGGACGGAGGAGCGGCCGAGATCGGTCAACTGGAGGCCGCGCGCCTCACGCACGAACAAGGGCCCGCCGACGATGTCTTCCAGCAAGCGGATCTGCTGGCTGACGGCGCCCGGCGTGACCGACAGTTCGTCGGCGGCGCGCGAGAAGTTCAGGTGGCGCGCGGCGGCCTCGAAGGCGCGCAGGGCGTTGAGCGGGAGCAGGGAACGGGCCATCGCCGTTAGAAATCCTATCAGCGCGACAAAGGCAATCTGGTTTGCGGGTCTGGGCGGGGAAGCCGATGGTTCGCGTCCTGCCGTTGTCCCTTCTTCCTCTCCCGGCGACCCTGAAAGCAAGACCCATGCGTGTATTTCTCGCCGCCATCCCGCTGGAGGCCGCAAAGATCGTGATCATCGGCGGCGGCGAGCCCGCCCTGGCCAAGCTGCGACTGTTTCTGAACACGCCGGCCGAGCTGCTGTGGTTCGCGCCCGACGGCGCGCCGCCGAAGATGGAGACGCCGTTGACGGCGCCGGAGCCGGTGCTGCGGACGCCGGAGGCCGACGATCTGGCGGGTGCGCGGCTGGTCTTCATGGCCTTGGACGATGCGGATGAGCTGACGCGGCTGGGCGCCCTGGCGCGGGCGGCGGGGGCCCAGGTCAATGTGGTGGACAAGCCCCATCTGAGCGACTTCCAGACCCCGGCCCTGATCGACCGGGACGAAGTGGTGATCGGGGTCGCCACCGGCGGATCGGCGCCCATACTGGCGCGCGACGTGCGCTCGCGGATCGAGGGCGTGCTGCCGGCCGGTCTGGCCAATGTGGCCCGGCTGGCGCGCGAGCTGCGGGACACGGTCAAGACCAATGTACCCGACTTCATGGCCCGGCGGCGGTTCTGGGAGAAGGCGTTCCGGGGGCCTGCGGCCGACCTGGCCGCAGCGGGCCGCACGGCCGAGGCGCGGCGCGAGATGCTGCGTCTGCTGAATTCGGCCGCGCCGGAACAGGGCGTGGTCCATATCGTCGGAGCGGGGCCGGGCGATCCGGAGCTGCTGACCCTGAAGGCGCTGCGGGTTCTTCAGGACGCCGACGTCATCATTCACGACCGTCTGGTGCCGGACGCCGTGCTGGAGCGGGCGCGGCGCGACGCCAAACGCCTGTATGTCGGCAAGGCGCGCGGCGAACATTCGGTGCCCCAGGACCAGATCGAGGCCCTGATGATCGCGGAGGCCAAGGCGGGCCACCGAGTGGTGCGGCTGAAGGGCGGCGATCCCTTCGTTTTCGGGCGCGGCGGCGAGGAGCTGGAGGCCATGCGGGCGGCGGGCGTGGCGGTCTTTGTGGTGCCGGGGGTGACGGCGGCCCTGGCCTGCGCGGCCTCGGCGGGGATTCCGCTGACCCACCGCGACTACGCCCAGGCGGTGACCTTCGTGACGGCCCAGGCCAAGCCTGGCGGCGTCGACGCCGACTGGACCCGACTGGCTGGGCCCAATCATACCCTGGCCATCTATATGGGGGTGGACCGGGCCGAGGAGACGGCGGCCAAGCTGATGGCGGCGGGGCGTCTGGGTTCAACGCCGGTCGCAATCGTCGAGAACGGCAGCCGGCCGGATGAGCGGGTCCTGACCGGCCGTCTGGACGGGCTGGGCGCCCTGGTGCGCGGCGCCGACCTGAGCGGGCCGGCCCTGTTGTTCGTCGGCGAGACGGCGGCGTTTTCGGCGGCCCAGCTGGATGTGCGGGCGGAGGTGGCGGCGTGAAGATCGTCACTGCAAACCGCCTGTCGGACGGCCGGGTCATCTATGCGGGCGTGGACAATCAGCCGGTGGAGGGCCTCGACCAGGCCTCGACCCTGGACGACGCCACGGCCGAGATCGTGTTGGCCGAGGTCGCCGGGCGACCGGACATCTTCGTCAATCCCTATCTAGTCGAGGTGCAGGACCGCACGCCCTCGGGCCGCGACCGGCTGAAGGAGCGGATTCGTTCCGCCGGACCGACCGTCGGCCACAGCGTCGCGGGAGGCGTGGGCTGATGTATCGCTATGACGAGTTCGACCACGCCCTGGTGCGTGAACGGGTCGAGGAATTCTCGGACCAGGTGGCGCGCCGCGCGTCCGGCGCCCTGACCGAGGACGAGTTCAAGCCGCTGCGGCTGATGAACGGGGTCTATCTGCAACTGCACGCCTATATGCTGCGGGTCGCCATTCCTTATGGGACGTTCAACAGCCGGCAGATGCGCCGGCTGGCCCATATCGCCCGCACCTATGACAAGGGCTACGGCCATTTCACCACGCGGACGAACATCCAGTACAACTGGCCGGCCCTGACCGACCTGCCGGCGATCCTGAGCGACCTGGCCGATGTCGAGATGCACGCCATCCAGACCTCGGGCAACTGCATCCGCAACACCACGACCGACGTCTTCGCCGGGGCGGCCGACGACGAGATCGAGGATCCGCGCCCCTGGTGCGAGATCATCCGCCAGTGGTCGACCATCCATCCGGAGTTCAGCTTCCTGCCGCGCAAGTTCAAGATCGCGGTGATCGGCGCCGAGAAGGATCGGGCGGCGATCCGGACCCATGACGTGGGGCTTCAGATCGTGCGTGGCGAGGACGGCGGGACCGCCTTCCGCGTCTTCGTCGGCGGGGGGCAGGGGCGTCTGCCCCATATCGGCCAGGAGATTGCTTCGGCCGTGCCGGCGGCGGACCTGCTGGCCTATCTGACCGCCATCCTGCGGGCCTGGAACCTGCTGGGGCGGCGCGACAATATCCATAAGGCGCGGATCAAGATCCTGGTCGCCTCGGTCGGACTGGAGGCCTTCCGCGAGGAGGTGGACAAGCATTACGCTACCCTGCGCCTGGAAGACCTGCGGATCCCCGAGGACGAGGCCGAGCGGATCAAGGCCTATTTCGCCCCGCCGCCGTTCGAGGACCTGCCCAAGGTCAGTGCCCCGTTCGACCGCGCCCTGCTGGCCGATCCGGACTTCGCCCGGTTTGCGAGGAACAATGTGCGGCGGCACCGGCAGGCGGGCTATGCCTCGGTGGTGGTGTCGCTGAAGCCGGTCGGGGGCGTGCCGGGCGACATCACGGCGGATCAGATGGACGCGGTGGCGGATCTGGCCGAGCGATACGCCTTCGACGAACTGCGCGCCGCCTATGAGCAGAATCTGGTCCTGCCGCATGTGAAGTTGGACGATGTACCGAGGCTGTGGCGGGCGCTGCACGCGGCGGGACTGGCGACCGCCAACGCCGACCTGGCGACCGACGTGATCGCCTGCCCGGGGCTGGACTATTGCAGCCTGGCCAACGCCCGGTCGATCCCGGTGGCCCAGGCCCTGTCGAAGCGGCTGGCCGACATGGACTATCAGGAGAAGCTGGGGCCGGTCCGGATCAATATGAGCGGGTGCATCAACGCCTGCGGCCACCACCACGTCGGCCACATCGGCGTGCTGGGCGTCGATCGGAAAGGCGAGGAATACTACCAGATCACCGTCGGCGGTTCGCCCGACGAACAGGCGGCCCTGGGCGACATCGTCGGCAAGAGCCTGCCGGCGGACGAGGTGGCGCCCGCCATCCAGCGGACCCTGGACCGCTATCTTGAAATCCGCGCCGAGGGCGAGCGGTTCATCGACACGGTGCGCCGTGTCGGACCCGATCCCTTCCGCGACGCCATCTATGAGACGCTCGATGCTGCAAACGCTTGAGGGAGTGCAGAACGGGCCGCGCCTGTCGGTCACGACCCCGCTGGACGAGGTCGAGGCCGCAGCCGCCGCGACCGACGTCCTGGTGCTGGAGTTCGACGCCTTTCGCGACGGGCGCGGCTTCTCGCTGGCGGCGGTGCTGCGCGAGCGGGGCTATGGCGGGCGGTTGATCGCGGCGGGCAAGGTCTTGCCGGACCAGGCGCGCCATCTGCGGCGGTCGGGCTTTGACGCGGTCGAACTGGCGCCGGGCGCCGACGCGGCGGCGTGGGCGCGCATGGACCAGGCGTTCAGCGGGTCCTATCAGCCGGCGGTCGATCCGGCGCCGACCATCTGGCAGAGGCGACGGGCGGCGTCGAACGATCCCGATCTGCAAGCCCTGGCTGACCGGCTGAACCGCGATACTGAGGGCAAGGACGCCTCGGAAATCCTGAAGGCGGCGCTGGATCCGGACCTGGGGCTGCGCGTCGGGGCCATATCCTCGTTCGGGGCGGAATCGGCGGCCCTGCTGCACATCGTCGCCGAGACGGACCGGGACGTGCCGGTGGTCTTCCTGGAGACGGGGCAGCATTTCCTCCAGACCCTGTCCTATCGCACCCAGCTGACCAAGGCCCTGGGCCTGACCGACGTGCGGCTGGTGACGCCGGATGCGAATGAGAAGGCGAGCCTGGACGCCCGCGACGACCTGTGGCGGACCGACGCCGACGCCTGCTGCGACCTGAGAAAGGTGCGGCCGCTGGCGCGGGCGACGGCGGGGTTCAACGCCGTCATCACCGGGCGCAAACGCTATCAGGCCGCCACGCGCGCCGAACTGAAGCCGTTCGAGGTGCTGGACGGGGTGCTGCGGATCAATCCGCTGGCCGACTGGGACGCCGAGGACGTCGAGGCCTGGCTGGAGGCGCACGACCTGCCGCGCCACCCGCTGGTCGAGCAGGGCTATCGCTCCATCGGCTGCTGGCCCTGCACCCGCGCGGTCCAGGACGATGAAGAGGCGCGCGCCGGACGCTGGTCGGGGATGGACAAGGTCGAGTGCGGCATCCACCTAGGGCGACGTCAGGTCGCCGCCTGATCTCCCTCCCGTTCGACCTCCCCTGAAAGCTGAAACGTGTCCGTCATACCGTCCGTCATCGACCTGATCGGCCATACGCCTCTGGTGCGCCTGAACCGCCTGTCCGACGCGACGGGCTGCGAGATCCTGGGCAAGGCCGAGTTCATGAACCCCGGCGGTTCGATCAAGGACCGCGCCGCCCTGTCGATCGTCCAGGGCGCGCGGGCGTCGGGCGCGCTGAAGCCGGGGGGGACGATCGTCGAGGGCACGGCGGGCAATACCGGCATCGGCCTGGCCCTGGTCGGCGCCGCCCTGGGCCATCCGGTGGTCATCGTCATGCCCCGCACTCAGTCGGAGGAGAAGAAGTCGGCCATCCGCTCGTTGGGCGCGCGCCTGGTCGAGGTGGACGCCGCCCCCTTCTCCAGCCCCAATCATTTCGTCCATTATTCGGGACGTCTGGCGGCCGAGCTGAACGACAGCGAAGAGGCCGGGGCCATCTGGGCCAACCAGTTCGACAACACCGCCAACCGCGACGCCCACTACACGACCACGGCGCCGGAGATCTGGGAACAGACCGGCGGCCGGATCGACGCCTTCGTTTCGGCCGTCGGCTCGGGGGGCACCATCTCGGGCGTCGCCGCCTATCTGCGTGAGAAGAAGCCCGAGGTGACCATCGCCCTGGCCGACCCTGCCGGCGCGGCCCTGTTCAACTGGTTCACCAAGGGCGAGATGACGGGCGAGGGCTCGTCGATCACCGAGGGGATCGGGGTGGCGCGGATCACCGGCAATCTGGAAGGCTTCAAGCCCGACCAGGCCTATCGGATCGAAGACGCCGAGTTCCTGCCGATCCTGTTCGATCTGGTGAAGTACGAAGGCCTGTCGCTGGGCGGATCGGCCGGGGTGAACATCGCTGGCGCCGTGCGGCTGGCGCGCGAGATCGGGCCGGGCAAGACCATCGTCACCTGCCTGTGCGATCCGGGCTCGCGTTATGCGTCGAAGCTGTTCAACCCGGAATTCCTGACGTCGAAGGGACTGCCGGTTCCAGGCTGGGCTTGAGACCCTCTCCCGCTTGCGGGAGAGGTGGCCCGGCGTCCGCGCAGCGGACTAGGGTCGGAGAGGGGAGTCTCGTTTGAACAGAAGACTTCCCCCATCGTCAGGCGTGTCGCTGCGCGCCACGGCCTGACACTTCCCCCGCGAGCGGGGGAAGGTCCTATTTCTCCTCCGCGATCCAGGCATCCATCCGCCGGTCCAGCAGGGCCAGCGGCAGCGGGCCCTCCGTCAACAGCGCGTCGTGGAAGGTGCGGATGTTGAACTTCGGGCCCAGTTCGCGCTCGGCCCGGGCGCGGATCTCGCGCAGGCGGATTTCGCCGATCTTGTAGGCCGTGGCCTGGCCCGGCCAGCCGATATAGCGCTGAAGCTCGGTCTCGATATTGTGGGGCGCCAGGGCCGAGTTGTCGCGGAAACAGGCGCGGGCTTGCTCTTCTGACCAGCCCATCCAGTGCAGGCCGGTGTCCGCGACCAGGCGGCAGGCGCGCCACATCTCGTAGGACAGACGGCCGAACCGTTCATAGGGCGTGCGGTAGAAGCCCATCTCCTCGCCCAGATATTCGGCGTACAGGCCCCAGCCCTCGGTGAAGGCGCTGACATTGGCCTGACGACGGAAGTAGGGCTGGCCCTCGGCCTCCTGTTGCAGGGCGATCTGGATGTGGTGGCCGGGGACCGCCTCGTGCAGGGTCAGGGCCGGTAGTTCGTACAGGGGGCGCTGGTTCAGCTTCGACGTATTGACCACATAATGGCCGGCGACGCCGTTCTGCATCGAGCCGCCGTTGTAGCGGCCGGTGGTGTAGTTTTCCTCGATCTGCGGCGGGACCGGCTGCACGTCGTAGGGCAGGCGGGGCAGGGTGGCGAACAGGGCGGGCAGGCCGCCGTCCGCGCGCTTGGCCATCTCCGACGTCTTCTCGATCAGGGCCTCGCGCGTCTGGGCGTAGAACTGGGGATCGGTGCGCAGGAAGGCCAGGAAGCCGGCGAAGTCGCCGGTCCAGCCGGCGGCCTTCATCTCCACATCCATGCGGGCGCGGATGCGGGCGACTTCGGACAGGCCGATCTGGTGGATCTGGTCCGGCGTCAGGTCGGTGGTGGTGTGGCCTCGCACCAGATAGGCGTACATTGCCTTGCCGCCGGGGCGGTTTCCCAGACCGGGTTCGACCGGGGCCTTGGGCAGGTATTCGGTCTCGAGGAAGCTCAGCCAGGCCTGGCGAGCCGGGACGATGGCCTGTCCCACGGCCGACGCGGCCTGGGCCGTCAGACGATCCCTGTCCGCCTGGGACACGGTCGGGGGCAGGGTGGACAAGGGTTTCAGCAGGGGCTCGGCGTTGGGCGTGATCGCCACGTCGTTGCGCGCCCCGGCCAGGGCGCTCTCGGTCACGGAACGGGCCTGGACCAGGCCGGTGGCCAGGCCGCGCCGGGCGTTGTCGGTGGTCTGGGCGTAGATGTGTCCGAAGCCCCGGATGCGGCGGATATAGGCCTCGGCCTCGGCGACGGAATTCAGGCGGGTGCTTCCGCCGATATAGAGGGCCCAGGTTCCAGGGCCGCCCTCGCTGTCGAAGGCCAGGCGCGAGGTGTCGTAATCAAGCCCCTCGAGGCTGCGGTTCAGGGTGTAGAGCAGGAAGGCGTGGTTGACGCCGCCGGCGTGGGAAAGACTTGCCGGGTCGATGGCTCGGAGCCGGTCGACGAAGGCCTCCAGCGGCGCGCGCTGGGCCAGTTCGAAGCTGCGCGACAGGTCGGGAACCCGGCCCATGGCCTCGACGTCGCCCTCGCTGCTGGCGGCGAAGGGGTCGATCGACTTCAGATAGGCCTCGTAATCGACGATCAGGGCGTCGAGGGCGGCGTCAGCCGGACTGGGGGTGAGGGCGGCTGGGGCCGGCGTCGCCGAGGCTTGCGCCATGGCCGCCGGCGACCCCGCGGCGAGCAGGGCCGCGACGGCCAGGTAAGAGATCTTCATGACGCCCTCCAGAACAGCCCGTACAGGCAAGCCGAGCCGGCGGGGCGCGTCAAGCCGTCGGGATCAGTCGCAGGCGACGAAGAAGCGTTCGATGTCGGCGCGCGTCTGGGGGTGGGCGGCGTAGGTCCGCCGCCGGTCGCCGTCCCAGACCGCGATCCAGCCCAGGCGGCGAAAGCGCTGGAAGACCGGATCGCGCGTGCGGGCCTTGGCCTCGGCGTAGTGGCCGTCGGTGACGCCGGCGTCTTCGGAGGTGGCCGGATAGTTTTCGGTGTCGCCGCCGGATTCCAGATGAAGCTGCCGCGACGGCTTCTCCAGGACGGCGGCCAGCTCCAGCGCGCCCGAGCCGGAGCCGCAGAACAGTTTCAGCTTCACCTCGTCGCTGTTGGCGACGCCGTAGGCCAGGGTGTTTTCCCGGGCCTCCTGGTTGAGGAACCAATCATAGTTCGGCGTCGGCGCCGGGGCGCCGGCGTCCGCCATGGAGGTCGAGACCGGCGCCGGCGTGGCGCAGGCGGCCAGGGCCGACAGGGCCGACAGGGCGAGCAGGGACGACAAGGGCTTCAGCAGACGCATGATCGGTGTTCCTATCCGGCGCAACGATCCGCGAAGCGGCGAAGCTTGGCAAGATGGGGGCGTTCGACCTTTACCGCCCCGGTCCGGTCGCCCGTCATGATCGCCATGTCGCCGGAGCCGACAAAGGCCGCGAACAGGGGATGATCGGTGCGCAGCGTGACCTCCAGCCTTCCGCCGCGCCCGATTCGCGCCGCGCTGGTGGTCGAAGCCGCGCCGGACGTCAGTCGGGCGAAGCCGGGCTGGGTCTCCGGCGCGGACCTGGCGTCGGTGTCGTAGAGGGTGACGGTCGCGACGTTGGATCGGGGCGCACACTGCAGCGTGGCCCTGAGCGCCGGGGTGTCGGTCACCTCGTTGGCCAGGACGACAGGGCCTTCGCTCTCGTAAAGGGTCCAGGTCCAGGCCAAGGGGGGTGAAGGCGGCTGGGCGGCCGCCTGCAGGCCCGCCGCCAGAGCGACCGCGAGAACAAGGTTCATGGATCAGCCCCCGCTGATGGCGACGCGAAATGGCGTCTCCACCCATTTCGTCAAGCGCGCGACGATCCGCAATAGGAAAGGAAGCCCGCGATCATCCGGCGCTCATCCGGGCCGGCCTTCAGGACGAACCGCCCGGAGTCGCCCTGCACGCGCATCGCGCCGCGCGAAGCCAGCCCCGTCAGGCTGGCGTCCTGCAGGGAGAGGCGGGCTTCCGTCGCGTCTCCGCCGCTCATGGGATCCAGGGGCGCAGGGCCGTGAGAGGCCGCGATCAGACGCGGCGTATCCGGCTGGACGTCGCCATAGACCACGGCGGCGGCGTCGCCGGGGGAACAGGTGACCATCAGGGCCAGTTGGTCCGAGTTCTCGACCCCGTAGGCCAGCTTGGCCATCGCGCCTTCATGGCTGAGATGCCAGCTCATCGTCGGCGTCTCGACGGGTGGGAAGGCGTCGAGCGGTTGGGTCCTGGCGGCGAAGGCGACCAGGGCGACAGCAGCGGCGGCGGGGATCAGAACCTTGAACATGTGAATACTCGCGTCTGACGAACAAACGCGGTTACGCATCAAGGGTTCACGGCTCCGCTTGAGCCGCTGTCGTCCTGTTGCCAAGCGGCATCAGTGGATCAGAACGGGCTGAACCGCTCGACCAGGCTCTGGGCGGCCGGCGTCGCCTGCATCCGGCTGATGTCGCCACGACCGCCGTAGGAGATGCGGGCCTCGGCGATCTGGGTGTGATTGATCGAATTGGCCGACGAGATGTCCTCGGGTCGCACGATGCCGGCGACGGTCAGTTCGCGGACTTCGCGGTTGGTGCGCACTTCCTGCCGACCCTGAATCACCAGGTTGCCATTGGCCAGGACGTCGGTGACCACGGCGGCGACGGTCAGGGAGACCTTTTCCGAGCGGTTGACCGAACCAGAACCGGCGGCGTTGGTCTTTCCTTCCAGCCCGACCATGTTGGCCGGGTCGAAGCCGCCGGGGAAGACGCGGCCCAGGCTGCTCTCCAGGCCGAAGAAGTTGGAGACTCCGTTCGCCGAGGTGTTCGAGCGCGCCCTTTGGGTCGAGTTCTGGGTCTGGGCCCGGTCGTCGATATCGATCCTGACCGTCAGGATGTCGCCGATGTGACGCGCGCGCTGATCGCCGAAGAAGGTGCGGGCGCCGACGCGCCACAGGCTGTTGGCGCTGGCGGGGGTCGCTTCCTGACGCAGACTGGGGTCGGCCATATAGGCCTGTTGCGCCGGCACAAGCGCGGCCGGATAGCCGATGGGGGCCAGTTCCGGGCCACGCACGGCCTCGATGGCGGTGGAGCAGGCGCCGAGCGAGGCGGCGGCGGAGACGGCGGCGACGATCAGGATCTTGCGCATGACGGATTCCCCTAGCGGGCGGCGAACTGTTGAGGATTGGCGCGGACCCTGTCGGCGGCGGGGCCGGCGACAGCCTGGCCCGGACCGGACGCGACGGCGTCGATGACACGGTTGGAGGCGGTGTTGAGGACGGCGACGGGCTCGCCCAGCGCGGCGTTGCGCATGGCCTTGCCCATGATGCTCAGGTTCACGCCGCCGACCTGATAGGTGACGCGCACCATGTCGTTGCGGGCGATGACCTGCTGTCCGCCGCCGGCCGGACGATAGACGGGACGGTTCTGGGGCGCAGAGGCCTGCAGGTCTGTTTGGGCGACGGCGGCCGAAACCGGGCCGGTCGATCGACGGACGGCGACGCGCCGCAGACCATTGGGATTGGTCCAGTCCAGACCGGCCTGGCGGGCCTGGGCCTGAAGCTGGCCGGCCTCGATCACCACCGACGGGCCGACCCGCTGGGCCACGACCACTTCGGCGGCGGCGCCGGCGCCGTCGAAGATATCGCCCAGGGTGACGCGACCGTCGTCATCGACAGGATTGGACTTCAGCGAAACCGGTCCGGCCCATGCGGCGCTGGAAACGGCGGCGAGGGCGGCGGCGAGAACCAGGGCGCGACGGATACGGGTCATGGCTTAGCTCTTCACCTGAGCGGTCACCGACAGCATGTTGTCGGCGGTCGAGATGACCTTGGAGTTCATCTCGTAGGCCCGTTGAGCGATGATCAGGGCGCTGATCTCGGCCACGGAGTCGACGTTGGACGCTTCAGTGTAGCCTTGCAGGATCTTTCCGAAGCCCGGGCTGCCCGGCGTGCCGATGTTGGCGGCGCCCGAAGCGGCCGTTTCCAGCAGCAGGTTGTCGCCGATGGCCTCGAGACCGGCTTCGTTGAAGAAGGTCGCCAGTTCGATCTGGCCGACCGTCGTCGGCGCAGTCTGGCCGGCCTGGGTCACCTGGACCAGACCCGATTTGGAGATGGTGACGTCAGTCGCGTCCTGCGGGATGGTGACGGCCGGTTGCAGCGCATAGCCGTCGTCGGTGACGATCTGGCCTTCCTGGTTGACCTGCAGGTTGCCGGCGCGGGTGTAGCCGATCTCGCCCGAGGGCAGGGTGATCTGGAAATAGCCCTTTCCGTCGATGGCCATGTCATAGTCGTTGCCGGTCTGTTGGGGCGTGCCCTGTTCGGTGACGCGATAGACCGCGCCCGCCTTGACGCCCGCGCCGATCTGGATGCCGGTCGGAACGACGGTGCCCTGGCTGGACGACTGCGCGCCCATCCGTTCGACGTTCTGGTACAGCAGGTCCTGGAACTCGGCGCGCTGCTTCTTGAAGCCCACCGTGTTCATGTTGGCGATGTTGTTGGAGATGACCTCCACGTTCAGCTGTTGGGCGGCCATGCCCGAGGCTGCGGTTCTGAGCGCTTGCATTGTCCGGCTCTCCCTTAGGCGGCCTTGCCGAGGCGCTCGACGGCGCGACGGCTCAGGTCATTGGTGTTCTCGATCATTCGGGTGATGCTTTCGTAGGCCCGGCTGATCTCAATGAGATTGGTGATTTCGGTCAGCGAATTGACGTTCGATGCTTCCAGAGACCCCTGATGGATCTGGACGTCGTTGGCCTCGACCGGCTGGACGTTCGAGCCGTTGCGATAGAGGCCGTCACCGCCCTTTTCGAGCACGCCGAGCGTGTCGAAGCGGACGACCGACAGGCGCCCGGTGATCTGGCCGCTCTGGGTGATGGTGCCGTCTGCGCCGACGGAGGGGGCGCCGAGGGCCGGGTCCAGCACGATCTCCGCCCCGCCGCCCAGCACGGCCTGACCCTGTTTGGTGGTCAGCCGGCCTTCCGGATCCATGGTGAAGGCGCCGTCGCGGGTGTAGGCCTCGCCGGCCGCGCCGTCTCGAACGGTGAAGAAGGCGCCCTCGCCGGCGATGGCGAAGTCGAGGGGGCGGCCGGTCTGGGACATCGAGCCCTGGCCGAAGTCGCGGCCCACGCCGTTGTCCAGCACGAAGCTGGCCGAGGGGCGGATGGAGTCGTTGCGGGCGCGCTGGCCCACTTCCGTCCCGACCATCAGCTGTTCGACCTTGAATCCGGTGGTGTCGGCGTTGGCGACGTTGTTGGCCACGATGTCGAGTTCGCGGCGCAGCGTCATCTGACGGGACAATCCGATATAGGCGGCGTTTTCCACGAGTGGCGTGCTCCTTCGATTTCTCCCTCGCAACGACCGTGCCAACAGGGTTAATCCAGCAGGAATGGCGGTTTGAGGGGGCGGGAGGCCGGTGACGCCCGGCAAAAACTGCCGTTTGTAAACGTCGCGTTAACCAAGCCGGGCCGATCCTCCCCATGAGATTCTCCGGGGCGAGCGCATGTTCAAGTTTGGCAAGAAGAAGGGCGACCCGAACGCCGATGCGCCCGCCGACAAGTCGGTCGATGCGGACGCGGCCGAGGGCGAAGAGGGCGCGCCCAAGAAAAAGAAGCTGCCGATCCTGTTCATCATCGCGCCCGTGGCCCTGCTGGTCCTGGGCGGCGGCGGCGCGGCGGCCTTCTTCCTGATGAAGCCCAAGCCGGCCGAGGCCCATGGCGAGGAAGCCGCCGCCGCAGGTCACGGCGAGGAAAAGGCTGAGGAAAAGGGCGGTCACGGCAAGGAAGAGAAGAAGGCCGAAGGCGGCGGACACGGCGCGCCCGCCGAAGGCGGCGAAGCCGATCCGGCTCTGGGCAAGATCAGCGAAGGGCCTGACGGCGTCACCTTCTACACCCTGCCGGACATGGTCATGAACATCCAGTCGGCCGACGGCCGGCCGACCTTCCTGAAGCTGAAGCTGACGCTGGAGATGCACGACGCCGAGGTGGCGACGCATCTTCAGTCCGAGATGCCGCGCCTGCAGGACATGTTCACCGGCTTCGTGCGGGAACTGCGTCCTGAGGATCTGAGCGGCTCGGCCGGCACCTACCAGCTTCGGGCGGAAATCCTGCGCCGCGTCAATCTGGTCGCGGCGCCCGGCAAGGTGGACGCGGTCCTGATCGAAGAAATGCTGGTGCAGTAGGCATGACCGATACGGCGCTCGATTCCTTCGGCGGCATGGGCGATCCGGCGGACGCCCTGTCCGAACGCGTCCTGAACCAGGACGAGATCGACAGCCTGCTGGGCTTCGACCTGGGCGACGACGACGGTTCGGAAAAGTCCGGCATACGCGCCATCATCAATTCGGCGCTCGTCTCCTACGAACGCCTGCCGATGCTGGAGATCGTGTTCGACCGCCTGGTGCGGTTGATGACGACCTCGCTGCGGAACTTCACCTCGGACAACGTCGAGGTGTCGCTGGACAATATTTCGTCGATCCGCTTCGGCGACTATCTGAACTCGATCCCGCTGCCGGCGATCCTGGCGGTCTTCCGGGCCGAGGAACTGGACAACTATGGTCTGCTGACGGTCGATTCCAATCTGATCTATTCGATCGTCGACGTGCTGCTGGGCGGGCGTCGCGGCACGGCGGCCCTGCGGATCGAGGGGCGCCCCTACACCACGATCGAACGGGTGCTGGTGCAGCGGATGGTGGAGGTGGTGCTGAACGACGCCCGCCTGGCCTTCGAACCCCTGACGCCCGTCACCTTCAACCTGGACCGGCTGGAGACCAATCCGCGCTTCGCCGCCATCGCCCGGCCGGCCAACGCCGCCATCCTGATCAAGCTTCGCATCGACATGGAAGACCGCGGCGGGCGAATCGAGCTTCTTCTGCCCTATGCGACGCTGGAACCGATCCGGAAAATGCTGCTGCAGCAGTTCATGGGCGAGAAGTTCGGCCGCGACAACATCTGGGAAGGCCACTTGGCCACCGAACTCTGGACGACCGAGACCGAGGTGCGCGCCGTGCTGGACGAGCAGATGATGCCCCTGTCCACCGTGCTGAACCTCAAGGTCGGCGATACGATGATGCTGAACGCCACGCCGGATTCGGAAGTCTCGATCCGCGCCGGCGCCATCCCCCTGACGACGGGGCGAATGGGCCGCAAGGGTCAGCATATCGCCGTCCGCATCGAAGGCCCGGTGAACCCGGAAATCGCCGCCCGCATAAGAGGACCCCGCTGATGACCGGCATGATCATGGATGCGGTGCTGATGCTGCTGCTCGTCGCGGCGGTGGGCTACGGGATCAAGCTGGAACGCAAGCTGTCGGCCCTGCGCACCGGCCAGGTCGCCTTCGCCCAGGCGGTGACGGAACTGAACGCCGCCGCCGGTCGCGCCGAGGCCGCCCTGGCGACCCTGCGCGCCTCGGGCCAGGAGACGGACCTGCTGCACGACCGCATCATCAAGGCGCGCGAGGTGAAGCAACAGCTGGAAGCCCTGATCGCCCGCGCCCCCGTCGCGGCGCCGATGCGGCTGCAACAGGAAGAGACGGCCCCGCGCCCCGAAATCGTTCGGCCGGTCGCGTCCGCGCCTTCGCCCGCCGCCGTGGTCAATGATGATGACGAACGCGCCCGGCGCATGGCCGCCCTGGCCCAGCGCATTCAGGGCATGTCCGGCCCCGCCGCGACGTCGCGAGCCGGGGCGCCGGCGGGTCGCGACAACGTCGCCGCCATCGTCCAGGCCCTGACCTCCGTCGGCTCCGCTAACCATTCCGCCAAACAAAGCCTCAACGCCGCGCGTCGTAATCTCGACGACGATCTGTTCGCCGCCTGAGTTCGGAACCCCATTTCATGGCTCGCATACCCCGCCTTCTGCCCCTGATCGCCGTCGCCATTGGCGGGGTTGTTGCGGTGCGCGCCGTCGGCGTCGCGCCCGGCCTGTTCGAGGGCGCCAAGGCCTGGGCGGAAGAGGCGCCGGCCGCCGCCGGCGCCCCGGCCAAGCCGGCCCTGCCCGGCACCTGCGCCCTGTCGCCCGAACAACTGGCCCAGCAGGCGGGCATTTCGCCGGCCGAACTGAAGATCATCCAGTCGCTGTCGCAGCGCCGCACCGAACTGGACGCGCGCGACCAGGATTTCGCGACCACCCTGCCGCTGATGGTCGCCGCCGAGCAGAAACTGGACGCCAAGGTTCAGGCCCTGGCGGCGCTGAAGGCCGAGATGAAACAGATGCTGGGCCAGGTCGACGAGCGCGAGAAGGCCGAGATCGATCGGCTGGTCCAGGTCTATTCCGCCATGCGCCCCAAGGAGGCCGCGCCGGTCATGGCCAGCCTGGAGGATCGGGTCCGCCTGCCGGTCGCCGCCGCCATGCGTCCGCGCACCCTGGCCGCCATCATGGCCCAGATGACGGCGCCCCAGGCCAAGGAACTGACCGAGAAACTGGCCGCCCGGTTCCAGGCCCAGCAGATGGCCGCCCGCGCCGCCGCCGAAGCCGCGACGCCGCCGCCCGCCGCGACCCCGGCCGCAC
>NZ_JMQR01000070.1:0-15900 GCF_000698025.1 Brevundimonas sp. EAKA
GGGTCGAGGCGCAGGCCGCGACGGCGACCACGGCGGTCAGGGCGAGACCCCGGACGAGGGTGCGGACGGTCGGGCGAGACTGAACGAACTGACGCATCAAAGCTTCCCTTAACGCTGGTCGGGCCCGACGCTCTGGAGGGCCGAGCCTTATGGCGAAGTCGTCCCTTTAGGCGCCGTATGGGCGGCCGCCGTCAAGGCCGCACGCCCATCGGACCAGGGCGCGGCTCAGTCTTCGCCGTCGGCGACAGCCTCGACCTTGCGGCGCGGGGCGCGGCGACGCGGCGCGGCTTCGGCGTCCGCGGCAGCCTCGGCGGCGGGCGCGGGGGCGGACGAACGGGTCAGGAAGCCCGGCAGGGCGGTCGGGGCGTCGTCATCCGAGGCTGCGGCGGCGACGGCCGGACGACGGGTGCGGCGAGCGGGCCGTTCCTCTGCGGCCGGACCCTCGACGGCAGGCGATTCGACCACCGGCTCGGCGCGCTCGGCCACGGGCGCGGCGTCCTGCTGGACGCCGTCGGCGGCTTCGTCCGAACCTGCATTCTCCTGGCCTTCGAAGCGACGGTTGCGTTCCTCGCGGCGACGCTCCCAGCGTTCGCGGCGGCTCTCGCGGCGACCGCCCTCGCCCTCGGCGCGGGCCTCGCCGTCTTCGCGCGGCTCGCGGGGTTCACGCGGCGGCTGAGCGTCGCGGGTCTGGTCGCGGTCGCGATCACGGTTCTGATCACGGTTTTGCGCCTGATCCCGGTCACGATCACGATCCCGGTCGCGATTCTGGGATGGGTCGCGGTCGCGGTTGAAATCGCGATCCCGGTTTTGGTCCCGGTCGTTGCGGTCGCGGTTCTGGATCTGGTCGCGCTCGGCGCCGTCCTGGTTCTGACGGTCGGCGGCCTGCCGGTCGGCGGCCTGCTGGGCGGCGACGAAGGCGGCGGCCTGGGCGCCGGATTCGTCCTCGAAATCGATGTCGAAGCCCTGGTTCGACTGTTCGCGCGCGGCGATGTCGGAGAAGGACCGCTGCGGCTGAAGCGCGCGCAGGACGCGGTAATAGTGTTCGGCGTGCTGCTGATAGTTTTCGGCCAGCACCCGGTCGCCGCCGGACGAGGCGTCGCGGGCGAGCTGCTGATAGCGCTCATACACCGTCTGGGCGTTGCCCCGGACCTTGATGTTTTCGGGGCCTTGCGAGTCCCACGAACGATTCGGATTGGCGCTGTTGGCGTTTGAGGCGCCCGCCTTGTTCCGATTGCGTCCGCGCTGACGCTTCATGCCCTTGAAATCTCTCATTCGCGCTACCGTGTGCAGGGATGGAGCCCAGGCCAGCGGCCGGGTCCGTCCGTTTCGTGGTTCCGTCTCGCTCGGGGCCGATCCCCGATTGTCGAACTGTCGGAATGCCTTGTCGCCCGCATGGTGCGCCGGTCCTTTCGGGACCGACCGTCATGATCGGCTCAAGCCGCGAACAGACGGGTGTAGGCCCGGAAAGCTGCGTTTGAGTGGGAGACGAAGGAGACTTAGCCTGTGCGCCGTCCCTTTCCAAGGGGTTTTCGTCAAAGCGTCGCACCCCACGCCTAACAGCCCCGCTTTGCCGATGGCCCTCCGCTGGGCTAGGCATGACCTTTGCGACGATGACGAGGCTTTTTTCATGCGCGTTCTGGTTCTGGGCGGCGACGGTTTCTGCGGCTGGCCGACGGCCCTGCACCTGTCGGCCAAAGGTTGGGACGTGACCGTCGTCGACAACCTGAGCCGGCGCAACATCGACAACGAGCTGGAGGTCCAGTCCCTGACGCCGATCCGCACCATGGGCGAGCGGATCAAGGCCTGGAAAGAGGTGTCGGGCCGCGACATCGGCTTCGTCAACATGACGGTCGGCAAGGAGTTCGACCGGCTGGTCGCCCTGATCCGCGACCTGGCGCCCGACAGCGTGGTGCATTTCGCCGAACAGCGGGCGGCCCCCTATTCGATGAAGTCGGCGCGGCACAAGCTCTACACCGTCGACAACAACATCAACGCCACCAACCATCTGCTGGCCGCCATCGTCGAAAGCGGCCTGGACGTGCATCTGGCCCACCTGGGCACCATGGGGGTCTATGGCTACGGCACCGCCGGCCTGCGCATCCCCGAGGGCTATCTGAAGGTGACGGTGGACACCGACCACGGCCCGGCCGAGCAGGAAATCCTGTTCCCGCCCAATCCGGGCAGCATCTATCACATGACCAAGACGCAGGACGCCCTGCTGTTCCAGTTCTACGCCCGCAACGACGCCTTGCGGATCACCGACCTGCACCAGGGCATCGTCTGGGGGACGCAGACGGTCGAGACCAAGCTGGACGAGCGGCTGATCAACCGGTTCGACTATGACGGCGACTATGGCACGGTGCTGAACCGGTTCCTGATGCAGGCGGCGGTCGGCTATCCGCTGACGGTCCACGGATCGGGCGGCCAGACGCGGGCCTTCATCCATATTCAGGACACGGTGCGCTGCGTCGAACTGGCCCTGAAGAACCCGCCCAAGCGTGGCGATCGGGTCAAGATCCTGAACCAGATGACCGAAAGCCGCCGGGTCCGCGACCTGGCCGCCATGATCGCCGACAAGACCGGCGCCGTGGTCCACAACGTCGCCAATCCGCGCCAGGAGGCCGACGAGAACGACCTGGTCGTCGCCAACGACCAGTTCCGCGACCTGGGGCTGAAGCCCATCACCCTGGCCCAGGGCCTGATGGACGAGGTGACGGAGATCGCCCGCCACTACGCCGACCGTGCCGACCTGACACGGGTGCCCTGTGTCTCCGCCTGGAACCAACGCCGGGCCGAGGCGCTGGAAAATGAAGCGCGGCCGTATGCGCCGCCCCAAGTCCTGTCTGCCTGAGTAGATCGATGCCCGACGCCGCCCCCGCTCCTTCGTCCGGCCGCGAGCCGTGCCTGCTGGTCTTCGGCGGCGGCTATCTGGGCCGGGCGGCGGCGCTGGAGGCGATCCGGCGCGGCGGGCGGGCCGTCGCCACCTCGCGCGACGCCGAACGCCGCCGGTCCCTGTCGGCCGAGGGGATCACGGCGATCGACCCCGCCGATCCCGAGGCCCTGAAGACCGCGCTGGAGGCCGCCACGGCGGTTCTGGTCACGGCCGCGCCCGACGCCCACGGCTGCCCCGGTCTGCGCGCCCTGGGGCCGGTGGCGTCCCAGGCCTGGCCCGACTGGATCGGATACGTCTCCTCGACCAGCGTCTATGGCGACCGGGCCGGGGGCTGGGTGTTCGAGGACGGACCGCTGAACGCCGCCAGCCTGGAGGGCGCGCGGCGGGTGCGGGTCGAGCGCGACTGGCTGGACGGCGGTCAGGGCATGGGGCTGACGGTGCAGATCTTCCGCCTGCCGGGCTTCTATGGCCCCGGCCGCAGCGTGGTCGAACGGCTGCGCGACGGGACGGCCAGACTGGTGCGCAAACCGGGCCAGGTCTTCAACCGCATCCATGTGGACGATGTGGTCTCGGCCCTGTTCGCCTCGATGGACCGGCCCAGGCCCGGCGCCGCCTACAATCTGACCGACGACGAACCCGCTGCGGCCGATGTGGTGGTGGAATGGGCCGCCGCGAAAATGGGCCTGCCGCGCCCGCCCGAGATCGACTGGACCGACGACAGCGTCAGCGAGGCCATGCGGCGCTTCTATCTGGATTCCAAACGGGTCTCGAACGCCCTGGCCAAGGCGGAACTGGGCTGGCGTCCGAAATATCCGACCTGGCGCGAGGGGCTGGCGACGATGCTGGAGACGCCGCCGCCGTTGCGGTTGGTGGGCTGATCACGCCGTCATCCTCGGGTCGAGCCCGAGGATGACGGGTGAATGCGGTCGCGCGCTCAAGCCGCGAGCGACCGCGTCGCGAGCATAGCGCGCTTAAAAGGGCAGCAGGTTGCGCTGACGGCTGTAGCTCATGGTGCCGATATTGGCGCCCAGACGCAGGCCGACGCCGGTGCGGATGGGGGCCAGGACGATGCCGTCGGCCTGCTGATAGTTCACGCCCAGGCCGGCGATCAGATAGGCCGAACCTTCGACGCCCGGATAGCGACGATAGATCATGTCGGGGTGATACAGGCCGTACACCAGGGTGAAGACCCGGCTGGCGTTGCCGCCCCAGTCCCAGCCGATCGAAGCCCCCTGCCAGAACACCTCCTGCGAGGCCGACAGGTCCTTCATGTGCAGGGCGCCGCGCCCGTAGCGCGCGCCCACGACCACGGCGCCGGACCCTTCTTCGCCGGCGATATAGGCCGTGGGGCGGTCGCCCTGGTCGGCGAAGACCCGCTCGATGGCCCCGCCCACGACCTCGGCCGCGATGCCCAGCTCCTTGGACCCGGCCGCGACCAGTTCGTCGAAGCTGTAGGCCGGCGCCGTATTGTCCGAACGGATCGGATAATTCGGGTTGGCCGGAGCCGTGGCGCAGGCCCCCACGGACGAGGCGCCGGCGGCGGTGGCCAGGCCGGAGAGGATCAGTTGTCGGCGATGCATGGGGCGCTCCTAGAGGCGGCGAGGGACAGCCAGCGGGGACGCCGGGCTTTGTAACAGAGTCCCCGACCTTTGCGGCAGCCTTGCGGCTTCAAGGTTAACGGGGGCTTACTCCTCCCCCTCTGGGGGAGGAGACAGGTTTGGGGATGGGGCTTGACCCCGGCCGGGGCGGGGTTGAGGAGGGGGGGGGGCGGGCGATTGCGGCCGGCGCGGGGGAGGGGCTGGGTGGGGTGACCCACGCCGGGGTCTCGGGCCGGGTCGGGCTTCAGCACGCGGCCTCGCGGGCGGAGGGGGCTGCGTCGGCCCAGGTGCGGCGCGGGCGGCTGGCGGCGCTGAAGGCCCTGGTGCTGGAGCGGCGCGAGGCCTTTGCGCGGGCCATAGATGCGGATTTCGGGGCGCGGTCGGCGATGGAGACGGGGCTGCTGGAGATCACGCCGCTGATCCGCAGCCTGGACCATGCGCGGGGTCGTCTGGGGCGGTGGATGCGGGACGAGCGGCGGCCGGTGGACCTGATGTTCCAGCCGTCGCGGGCCTGGATCCGGCATGAGCCGCTGGGCGTGGTGGGGGTGATCGCGCCGTGGAACTATCCGCTGCTGCTGGCGCTCGGGCCGACGGTGGACGCCCTGGCGGCCGGCAATCGGGTGATGATCAAGCCGTCCGAACTGACGCCCGCCTTCGGCGCCCTGCTGGAGGCCGCCGTGGCCGAGCGGTTCGATCCGGCGGTGCTGACCGTGGTCAACGGCGGGGTGGACGTGGCCCAGGCCTTTTCGCGTCTGGCCTTCGACCATCTGGTCTTCACCGGATCGACGCGGGTAGGGCGCGAGGTGATGCGGGCGGCGGCGGACAATCTGACCCCGGTGACGCTGGAGCTGGGCGGCAAGTCGCCGGCCGTGGTGGCGCCCGACTATCCGCTGGACACGGCGGCGCGGTCGATCGCCTTCGGCAAGTTCCTGAACGCGGGCCAGACCTGTATCGCCCCCGACTACGCCCTGGTCCCGGCCGGGCAGGTCCGGGCCTTCGCCGAGGCCGTGCTGGATCAGGCGCGGCGGGCCTATCCGAGGCTTCAGGACAATCCCGACTACAGCGGGGTGATCAGCGAACGCCATCGGGTCCGGCTGCGCGAGGCGGTGGCGGCGGCGAAGGCGGCGGGGGCGGTGGTGCTGGAACACCCCGATGCGGGCGAGGGGGACAACGGCAAGATCGCCCCGACCCTGGTGCTGAACCCGCCGACCGACGGCCTGTTGATGCAGGAGGAGATCTTCGGCCCGGTCCTGCCGGTGGTCGGATATGACAGCCTGGATCAAGCCCTGGCCTTCGTGGCCGCCCGGCCCCGGCCGCTGGCCCTGTACGGCTTCACCAACCAGGCGCGGACGCGGGACCGGATCCTGGGGTCCGGCCTGTCGGGCGGCGTGACCCTGAACGGGACCATGCTCCATATCGCCCAGAACGACCTGCCGTTCGGCGGGGTCGGGCCCAGCGGCCTGGGCGCCTATCATGGGCCTGAGGGCTTCAAACGCTTCAGCCATGCGCGGGCGGTCTATGACGTCGGGCCGGTGAACGCCTTTGAGCGGCTGGGGCCGCCGTGGGACGGGGCGGCGGGCCGGCTGGCGCGCACGGCCCTGCGGTTTCTGGCCCGGTAGGCGGAGACGAAAAAGGGCGGGACCCTGCGGTCCCGCCCTTTCCGTTCAGACCTGAAAGGCCGTCAGTTGCGATAGGCCGGCGGCATCGGCGTCTGTTGGCGATAACGGTCGCGCAGCAGCAGGGCGCGGCTGGTCAACGGTTGCTCGACCCCGTCGATGAAGACGGCCGAGGGCTGGCTGAGCGGCTCCAGCGGATCGCCGGACCAGACCACGACGTCGGCGGCGGCGCCCGGCGCGATCTGGCCGAACTGTCCGGCCATGCCGAAGATCCTGGCCGGATTGACCGTCAGGGCGGCGATGGCGGCGCCGTAAGGCAGGCCGTGCGAGACGGCGTTGCCGGCGTTGTAGCGGGCTTCGCGGGCGCGGTGGGTCGAACCCTCGTTGCCCTTGATGGCGATGACCACCCCGGCCGCGTTCAGGGCCGCCGCATTCTCCATCCGCGCCGCCCGCATCTCGAAATCGCTGGGCAGGTTGGAGATGGGGTTCAGCAACACGGGCACGCCCGCCGCCGCGATCTCGCCGGCGACCAGCCAGCCCTCTTCGGCGCCGTCCAGGATCAGCTTGATCCCTTCCTCGCGCGCCAGACGCAGCACCTGCTGGATGTCCGACGCCCGGTGGACGCTGACGATCAGGGGCATGGAGCCGTCAGCGACCGGGATCAGGGCTTCCAGATCGGCGCGCGACAGGCTGAGGTCGCGCAGGCCCGCCCGCTCATAGGCCGACTTGTTGCGGGCGTAGAGGCGGACCTCGGCCATGGTCTCCTTGAACAGGACGAACTGGGCGCCGCGGGCGCCGCCGGCGATGTCGGCCCCGGCCTCGCCGAACGGGGCGACCATGGCCACGCGCGGCTTGACCAGGATGTCGGCGTCCTGACCCAGGTCGATAATGGCCGCCTGACCGGCGAACAGGCCCGGCGTCTGATAGCCGCCGTCGCCGGCGCCGGCCGTCTCGTCCTCATGCACATGGCCGCCGGAGGAGCCGGGGTGCTGGGGCACGACGACGGCGCGGGTGATGCCGCCCAGGCGCGCCACCGGCAGGGTGAAGGACCAGGGGTCCAGGCCGTAGGAGATGTCGAAGGCGGCGCTGAGGGTGTTGGCGCTGTTGCGCAGTTCGTTGGTGCCGCCGACGGCGCCGACCTCGGTCCCGGCGAGACCGGAATCGACGGCGACGAAGCCGGGGGCGACCACCTTGCCGGTCGCGTCGATGACGCGGGCGCCGGAGGGGGCGGCCCCGGTCCCGACCGAGACGATCTTGCCGTCACGGATCACGACGGTGCCGCGCTCGATCACGGTGGTTCCGGTCAGGATGCGGCCGCCTGTTATCGCGACGGTTTCCTGCGCCAGGACTGGCGCCGCGAGGGACAGGGCGGCGACGGCGCCCGCGAGGATGTGAGACAGACGCATCAGCGGGCTCCTTCGGCGACGTTGGCGGCGGTCAGGCCATAGCCCGGCTGGCCCAGCTCGAAATCGCTGGTCGGCTGATAGGCGGGGTTAGTCCGGTCGAAGGTCAGGGCGCCGTCGATGAAGACCTGATCGGCGCGGGCGTAGATCGAGAAGGGATCGGCGCTCCAGATCACCACATCGGCGCGCTTGCCGGGCTCCAGCGAGCCGGTCTGGTCGGCGATGCCGATGGCCTTGGCGGCGTTGGAGGTGATCCAGCCGATGGCGTGTTCTTCCGAAATGTTCAGCCCGGCGCGGCGACCGGCCGACAGGGCGGCGGCGGCTTCCTGATTCAACCGTTGAGTCAGTTCGGCGTCGTCGGAGTGGATGACGGCGCACGAGCCCTGTTGCGCATCCACCAGGGCGGCGTTCTCCTCGATGGCGTCGAGCGCCTCCATCTTGAAGCCCCACCAGCCGGTCCACATGGCCGCGCAGATGCCGTTGGCGGCCAGTTGCGGGGCCAGCTTGTAGGCCTCGGTGGCGTGGTGAAAGGTGGTGATCCGGTAGCCGAACTCCTTGGCCATATCGATCATCATGGCCATCTCGTCGGCGCGGTAGCAGTGGTTCTGGATCAGGATCGACCCGTCCAGCACCCCGACCAGGGTCTCGTTCTGCAGATTGCGGGTCGGGGCCGCGCCCTCGCCGGTCTCGCGCCACTTGTCCCACTTGGCCTTGTAGTCGCGCGCGGCGATGAAGGCGGCGCGGTAGCCGGCCATATTGCCCATGCCGGTCGCCGGGCTCTGGTTGCGCGAGCCATAGACCCGCGAGGGGTTCTCGCCGCAGGCCATCTTGATCGTATAGGGGGCGTCCGGGAACTTCATGCCCTGCATGGTGATCGAGGGCATGTTGCGGATGGTCACGCCCCGGCCGCCGAACAGATTGGCCGAGCCGGGCAGGATGTGAAGCGTGGTGACGCCGCCGGCGCGGGCGGTGTTGAAGCCCGGATCCTGAGGCCACAGCGAATGTTCGGCCCAGACCTGGGCGGTGTTCGGGCTGGTCGCCTCGTTGCCGTCGCTCATGCCCTGCACGCCGGGGGACGGATAGACGCCCAGGTGGCTGTGGACGTCGATGACGCCGGGGGTGACATAGCGGCCGCGCGCCTCGATCACGCGATAGCCGGCGGGGACGGGGGTGGAGGCGTCGCCGACGGCGGCGATCCTGCCGTCGGTCACCACGACCACGCCGTTTTCGATCTTGCGGTCCGCGCCAGTCAGGACAGTCGCGCCGACCACGGCGAAATTCTCGCGCGGCAACGGTTGATAGGTGGACGGATAGGGGTTCAGCGTGGTCGCCGGATCCAGGCCGGCGGCCAGGGTCTTGTCCTTGGACGGCGCCGCCGTTTCCGATTCCGCGCCGGTCGTGGCGCAGGCTGACAGGCCGAGCATAGCAAAGCCTATGGCCGCGAGGCTGACGCCCCGCAGATGATGTCCGATCATCAGATCCCCTTTTCCCCACTGACACGCCAGCCCGACGTGTCTTGCGACCGTCATAGGAGGGTCATCCGGCGGAGGCGTCAAAAGATTTCGATGTTCTTTGAGTTGTGCGGCTGGGGGAGCGCGGCGTGAAGGTTGTCCGCGTGCGAGCGATCCATGTGAAAGACGAACACGAGGGTGTGCTGGGCTTCGTCCTGGCGGTGGTGCGGGCGCGACGAGACGCGGGATAGGACGGAGTCGCCCCCTCCTGGGCGCTGGCGCGACCGGTCCTCCCCGTTCGCCTTCGCGAACGGGGAGGTGAGACTCTCTGGACGCTCCGGCCTGGGACCGCTAACGGCACGCGCATGAACGACGACGAAAACCCCCATCTCGACCGGCCGCTGCGGTCGTTCGGCCGGATCAAGGCGCGGCCGATCAAGCCGCGACAGGCGGCGCTGATGGAGACGCTACTGCCCGAAATCGCCGTGCCCGATCCCAAGGCCGGTCCGCTGGACCCGAAGGCGATGATGCCCGAGGCGGTCGAGGTGTGGCTGGAGATCGGGTTCGGCGGGGGGGAGCATATGGCGGCCCAGGCGGCGACGCGGCCCGACGCCCTGGTGATCGGCTGCGAACCCTTCCTGAACGGGGTGGCCTCGGCCCTGCGCCATGTCGAGGAGGGCGGCCTGAAGAATGTCCGCATCCACGCCGACGACGCGCGCGACCTGGTCGACGCCCTGCCGGACGCCTCGGTCGACCGGGTGCTGATCCTGTTCCCCGACCCCTGGCACAAGGCGCGGCACAACAAGCGCCGCCTGTTGCAGGACGAGACGGCCCAGGCCTTCGCCCGCATCCTGAAGCCGGGCGGCACGCTGCGGTTCGTCACCGACTGGCGCGACTACGCCGAATGGACGCTGGAGCGGCTGGAGCGGACGCCCGGGCTGGAGCGGATCGGGGCGGCGGATCAGGACTGGTTCGTTCCTCCGGCGGACCACGTCGTCACCCGTTATGAAGAGAAGCGGCTGGGGGACACGGCGCCGATTTTCCTGGAATACCGCAGAAAATCCTGACCTTACGGCATACGCATTCTTACTTATTCGGCTTATAGACGGGTGTTTAACGAACTTTGTTAGGGATGGTCTCAAATAGTATTAGGGAACGGGACCATGAAGACGCTGACGATAGGCGGGCGGATCAATCTCCTCGCTCTTGTGACCATGGCGGGCCTGTTGCTCGTGACCGGTCTTTCCCTGATGCGGCTGGATGCGGTGATGCGCGACGAGATCGCCGACCGCACGAAGAAGGGCGTCGAGATCGCCCACAGCGTGGTCGCCTATTATCAGGGCGAGGAGGCGGCCGGCCGGTTGACGCGCGATCAGGCCCAGACCGCCGCCAAGGCCGCCGTCGGGGCCATGCGTTACGGCGCCGACGACTATTTCTGGATCAACGACATGCATCCCACCATGGTGATGCACCCGATGAAGCCGGCGCTGAACGGCAAGGACGTGAGCGAGAACAAGGACGCCGACGGCGTGCTGATGTTCAAGGAATTCGTCGCCGTGGTTCAGAAGGACGGCGAGGGCTTCGTCAACTATCAGTGGGCCAAGCCGAACCAGGACGGGGCCTCGCCCAAGATTTCCTATGTGAAGGGCTTCGCCCCCTGGGGCTGGGTGATCGGCTCGGGCGTCTATACCGACCAGATCGCGGCGGCCGTGGGCAAGGCGGCCCTGGCCCTGGGCTCCATGGCCCTGCTGGTGCTGCTGGCGGTCGGGGCGACGGGTTGGTTCATCGGCCGGTCCGTGTCGGCCCCGGTGGTGGCGCTGGAGCGGCGCATGCGCGGCCTGGCGGACGGCGACAAGACCTCCGAGATTCCCGGCGTCAAGCGCGGCGACGAGATCGGCAAGATGGCCTCGGCCCTGGCGATCTTCCGCGACGCCGCCATCGAGAAGGACCGGCTGGAGGCCGAGACCCTGTCGCAACGCTCGATGAGCGAACAGGAACGGGCCGCGCGCGAGGCCGAGAAGGCCGCCGAGGCCGAAGCCGACCGCGTCACCATCGCAGCCCTGGGCCAGGGCCTGTCGGCCATGGCTGACGGCGATCTGACCTATCGGATCGAGGCCGAGTTCGCGCCCAAGGCGGCGCAGTTGAAGACCGACTTCAACGCCGCCATCGCCCAACTGCAGCAGGCCGTCGCGGTGGTGGTGGCCAATATCGCCGGCATCCGCTCGGGCGCCGGCGAGATTTCGCAGGCCGCCGACGACCTGTCGCGCCGCACCGAACAACAGGCGGCGGGGCTGGAAGAGACGGCGGCGGCCCTGGACGAGATCACGGCCACGGTGAACAAGACCGCCTCGGGCGCGCGTCAGGCCTCTGACGTGGTTCAGGCGGCCAAGGGCGACGCCGAGACCTCGGGCGTCATCGTTCGCGACGCCGTCCAGGCCATGCAGGCCATCGAGGGCTCCTCCGAACAGATCAGCCAGATCATCGGCGTCATCGACGAGATCGCCTTCCAGACCAATCTGCTGGCCCTGAACGCCGGGGTCGAGGCGGCCCGCGCGGGCGAGGCCGGTCGCGGCTTTGCGGTGGTGGCCTCCGAAGTCCGGGCCCTAGCCCAGCGGTCGGCGGAAGCCGCGAAAGAAATCAAGACCCTGATCTCGACCTCGACCCACCAGGTCGGCTCAGGCGTCAAACTGGTCGGTCAGACCGGCGAGGCCTTGCAGCGGATCGTGGACCGGGTCGCCGAGATCGACGGCCTGGTGTCGGAAATCGCCGCCTCGGCCCAGGAGCAGGCCATCGGCCTAGCCGAGGTCAATACGGCCGTGAACCAGATGGACCAGGTCACCCAGCAAAATGCTGCGATGGTCGAACAGTCGACCGCCGCCAGCCATTCGCTGTCGCAGGAAGCCCAGTCTCTGCAAGCCTCGGTCGCCCAGTTCAAGGTCGGGACGAGCGGCGCCACGCCGGTCGCCGCGCCGACGCCGGCCCGCGCGGCGCCGGCCCGCCAATTGGTTCAGGCGCTGAAGACCGTCGGTCGTGGCGGCGCGGCGCCCAAGCCTCAGGCCGAGGCCGAAGGTTGGGAAGAGTTCTGACGTCGTAGGCGCAGGCCGCCGCTGAGGGATCGGCGGTATATGTAGTTTGCCCTAACGCTGCGTTTACGATTCGTCCCGATCCGGGACGCCACAGTCGCACAGGTTTCAGGTTTCACCCCTGTGTCGCTTCTGGGGACTGGAGTGTCCGTTCTTCCGGGGCTGCATGCCCAGCGGAGCGCCTGAAGCCAGGGTTCAAGATCCTTGAATCCTGTCCGTGCTTTGGCGCCTGGAGATGGCCTTGAACAAGATCCTGTCCGATACGAAGATCGCCGTGAAGATCATCGTGCCCCTGGTCCTGCTGGCCCTGGTGGGGCTGGGGGGCGCCGCCTACAGCGCCTGGGAAATGAAGAAGATCGACGCCGATTACAGCCGGCTGGTCGATGTGGACAACGTCGCCCTGGTGAGGATGATCCGGGTCAACCGGACCCTTCAGGGCCTCGGCTACGACACCTATAAGGTCTTCGTCTATGACGGGGCCTCGGCCGAGGCGCGCCAGGCGGCCGATCAGACGAATGTGGAAATCGAGACGATCGAGACCTTGCTGGCGGAGGCGGAATCCATCGCGCCGCACTGGAAGGACGAGATCGAGGGCTTCCGCGGCCCCTTGAACGAAGTCCGCGCCCTGGCCGCGCGGTCCGTCGAGCTCGGCCTGGCCAATGACGCGGTGGCGGGGCGCCCCGTGCTGACCGAGATGGACGCCAGAATGGCGGATCTGATCCCGAAATTGACCGCCTTCACCAACGCCAAGGTCAAGCTGACCGCCGAGGAATCGGCGCGGGCGTCGCAAAAGGTCGATGCGGCGGCGCTGACAACCCTGATCGCCATCGCGGTGGCGACCATCGCCGCCCTGGCCGCCGGCCTTGTCGTGGCGCGGTCCATCGTCGGCGCCCTGTCGGGCATGGGCGACCGGATGGGGCGGCTGTCGGCCGGCGACACCACGATCGACGTGCCCCACGCCCAACGCAAGGACGAACTGGGCAAGATGGGCGTCGCCCTGATCGCCTTCCGCGACGCCGCCATCGAGAAGATGCAGCTGGAGGCCGAGGGCGCGGCCCTGCGCAACCAGTCGGACGAGGAGCGGGCCCGCAACCAGCGCGCGGCGGACGCCCTGGCCCGCGAACAGGCGACCGTGGTCGCGGCCCTGGGCGAAGGTCTGGAACACCTGACGCGCGGCGACCTGACCTACAGCATCACTCATGATTTCCCCGGCGACTACGCCAAGCTGAAGACCGACTTCAACGCCGCCATCGCCCAGCTGCAGCAGGCCATGGGCGTGGTCCTGGGCAATGTGGCCGGCATCCGCTCGGGCGCCGGCGAGATTTCGCAGGCTGCCGACGACCTGTCGCGTCGCACCGAACAACAGGCGGCCAGCCTGGAGGAAACCGCCGCCGCCCTGGACGAGATCACGGCCACGGTGAACAAGACCGCCTCGGGCGCCCGCCAGGCCTCGGACGTGGTTCAGGCGGCCAAGGGCGACGCGGAAACCTCGGGCGTCATCGTCCGCGACGCGGTCTCGGCCATGCAGGCGATCGAGGGTTCGTCATCCCAGATCAACCAGATCATCGGCGTCATCGACGAGATCGCCTTCCAGACCAATCTGCTGGCCCTGAACGCCGGCGTGGAAGCCGCCCGCGCGGGCGAGGCCGGTCGTGGCTTCGCCGTGGTGGCCTCCGAAGTCCGGGCTCTGGCCCAGCGTTCGGCGGAAGCGGCGAAAGAGATCAAGACCCTGATCTCGGCCTCGACCACCCAGGTCGGTTCGGGCGTTAAACTGGTCGGTCAGACCGGCGAGGCCCTGCAACGGATCGTGGACCGGGTCGCCGAGATCGACGGCCTGGTGTCGGACATCGCGGCCTCGGCCCAGGAACAGGCCGTCGGCCTGGCCCAGGTCAATACCGCCGTGAACCAGATGGATCAGGTCACGCAGCAAAACGCCGCCATGGTCGAGCAATCGACCGCCGCCAGCCAGTCTCTGGCCCAGGAGGCCGAGGCGCTGCAGGCGTCCGTGGCCCAGTTCAAGGTCGGCCAGGGCTCAGAGGGTCAAGCCGGCGGCCTCCGCCGCAGCCCGGCGCCCGCTCGCCTCGCCCCCGCGCATCAGGCCGCGCCCAAGCCCGTCAATCGCATGATCCAGGCCCTGAAGACCGTCGGCCGCGGCGGCGCCGCGCCCAAGGTCGAGGCCGATCCGGAAGGTTGGGAGGAGTTCTGATGATTCCGTCTTCAAAGGCTATTTACCAAAGCTGTGCCATGCATGGTCTTGGGGCAGACGAAGGGAACTTCTCATGACGGACGCCATCGTGCTGGCGACGGTGCTGGATATGAATGCGGCCGAGCCTTTGAAGGCGGAGCTGCTGGCGCGACGGGGTCAGCCGGTCACGCTGGACGCCTCGAACGTCGAGCGTCTGGGCGGTCTCTGCCTGCAGGTGTTGTTGTCGGCCCGCAAGACCTGGGCCGCCGACGGCGTCGATCTGACGATCACGCCTCAATCCCAAGGTTTTTCCGAACAGTGGACCGCCTTCGGCGCGTCCGAAACCAATGTCCCCGACCCCCTTGCCCAAGATCCCCTTGAAGGAGCTCTCGCGTGAAAAAGACAGTCCTGACCGTCGATGATTCCCGCACCATGCGCGACATGCTGCTGATGGCCCTGGAGGACGCGGGTTACACCGTGATCCAGGCCGTCGACGGCATTGATGGTCTGGAGACCCTGGCCGCGCAAGGCGCGGACGTGGTCATCACCGACATCAACATGCCCCGCATGGACGGCTTCGGCTTCATCGAAGGCATGCGCGCCGATCCGAACCACCGGACCACCCCGTGCCTGGTGCTGACGACCGAGAGCGACGCCGAGAAGAAGGCCCGCGCCCGCGCCGCCGGCGCCACCGGCTGGATCGTCAAGCCGTTCGATCCCGTCAAGCTGGTCGACGCCGTCCGCCGCGTCGCGGCCTAACCCTCACAGATCGATCGGCCGCAAGCCATGGACGCCTTCGAAGCCATCAAAGCCACCTTCTTCCAGGAATGCGACGAACTGCTCGCGGAACTGGAATCGAAGCTGATGCTGCTGGAACAGGGTCAGACCGACCTTGAAACCATCAACGCCGTCTTCCGCGCCGTTCACTCGGTGAAGGGTGGGGCGGGGGCGTTTGGTCTGGAGGCCCTGGTCCGTTTCGCCCACGTCTTCGAAACGCTGATGGACGAGCTGCGCGCCGGTCGCAAGCCGTGCGACACGGTGACGATCAAGACCCTGCTGCGCGCCTCCGACGTGCTGGCCGATCATATCCAGGCCGCGCAAGGCCTGGCCCCACCGGTCGACGAGGAGCGTTCGGCCGGTCTGGTTCACGAACTGGAACTGCTGACCCACGGCGGCGAGGCGCCGCCGGTGGTCGAGGACGACGAAGACGACTTCGGCTTCGTGCCGATGGCCTTCGACGTCCCGCTGGACGAACCCCTGCCGTCCCTCGGCGAGCCTGAAGCCGTCGCAGCCGAGGCCCAGACGGGCTGGCGCATCCTGTTCAAGCCCCATGGCCGCATGTACGGCAGCGCCAACGAAGCCGGCCTGTTGCTGCGCGAACTGGGCCGCCTGGGACCGATCACGGTGTCGGTGGACGACAGCGCGCTGCCGACGCTGGACGTGCTGGTCGCCGAGGACGGCTATCTGACCTGGACCATCGATCTGACCGCGGCGATCGAAGAGAAGGTCGTGCGCGAGGTGTTCGACTTCGTCGAGGCCGACTGCGACCTGACGATCTCGCCCCTGGGCGGCGGATCGGAACCGGTCCCCGTCTTCGAGGAAGAGCCGCCGGCGGTGCTGCCCGCCAGCGACGAACTGGATATCGCGGCCCTGCTGGCCAAGGCGGCAGGC
>NZ_JMQR01000071.1:0-15656 GCF_000698025.1 Brevundimonas sp. EAKA
CGTCCCGCCCTGGACCAGAAGGATGATCCCCTATTCCCGACCACCGATCCCTTACTGGTCAAACGGAACCTGACGCCACAGGAGCGCGCCGACCTCGTCGCCTTCCTGGAAGCGCTTTAGCCTCAGACGGCGTAGACCCTCAGCCGGTTTCCGTCCGGGTCGCGCGCCACGAAGCCGCGCCCGGCATCCATCTCCATCGGCGGAATCAGGATGCGTGCGCCCCGGTCCCAGCAGTCGATATGGGCCTGTTCGACGGCGGCCGGGTCGTCGAGCGGGAACTCCAGCTCGCGCCCCTCGCCCGCATCGGCAGGGGCCCGCCGCATCAGGCCCAGCGCTCGACCCGAGCGCATCATGAACAGGGCGCGGTCCGGCCCCGCCATCAGGGGCCGGCGCCCCAGAAGGCCCGAATAGAAGCGGGCGCTGGCCTCGGGGTCGGCCACCGCCAGAAGAATGTCGTCGATGTCAGTCATGTTCGCCCTCCGCCTTCTACGAGAACAAACCTAGACCGGACTACTGCCAGTTCCTGTCAGCATGATGCAGAGCGATCGCGGCTTTCCTGCGCCTCGCGCCAGGTCTTCAGCAGGGCTTGGCGCGAGGTGGGATAGCGGGCCTCCATAACCTCGGCCTCGACGATCCGGTCGGTGCGGAAACTGCGGAAATCCTGCCGCAGTTCGCACCAGGCCAGCAGCAGCCGGACCCGGTCGAAGAAGACCAGGGCGAAGGGCCAGACCACCCGTTCCGACGCCGCCCCCGCCTCGTCGCGATAGCAGAGCCTCAGCCGCCGCTCGGTGCGGATCGCCTTCCTCAGCAGGGCGGGATCGACCAGATCGGTCGGAAAGGGCGCGCCCGGCACGACCAGCAGAGCCGAGGTCTCCATCTCGTCCCTCAGGTCCGGCGGCACCACCGCCGCGATCCGCGCCAGCGCGCCCAGCGCCGCCTCGCGCATCCGCGCATCGGCCCGGTCGGCCACCCAGCGCGAGCCCAGCACCAGGGCCTCCACCTCCTCCGGCGTGAACATCAGCGGCGGCAGCAGAAAGCCCGGCTTCAGCACATAGCCGACCCCCGGCTCCCCCTCGATCGTCGCCCCCTGGGCCTGCAGGCTGGCGATGTCGCGATATAGGGTGCGCAGACTGACGCCCGTCTCCTCGGCCAGGGCACGCCCGCTGACCGGCCGGCGACGTCGCCGCAGGGCGTTCAGAAGATCGAGCAGACGTTCGGACCGGGACACGTCGCGATCCTAGCAGACCTGCTGCCAGAAAGCGGCGGCATCCATCCTCCTCAACCCCGTCGGGGGCGCCGACCACAACCCCTCCAACCAGGTCGAGCCCCGCTTCACCGCCGCCGACTGGACCCGCGACGGCGAGATCATCACCATCCGCCACACACTCCCCGCCTCGTCCACGCCCCGCTACATCCGCGTGCGCGGCACCAACGGCGCCGAGCTTGAGCCCACGCCCGACCCCGCCGGCGAAGACCCCTGGAGCGACCTGTGGTTCTACGCCAACCCGGTGTTCCTCACGCCGCAAGGGTGAGGGGGATCGGTCCCTTGTGACCGTTCCTCGCGCCCGGCGGGTTGTGCACACGAACTTCGGAGTGTAAGAGCCCAGCCCCGAAGACGAGAGACCCATGTTCACCCACTACGTCCCCATGAATGCGCCCAAGGGCTTGGACCGACTGCCGGTCCAGGGCGAATGCGCATGCGTGAGGGGTAGGTAGGGAACGACCGGTCATCGACTTCGGTTTTCCAGCAACCCCTCCCGCCACCGGCCGGAGGGGTTTCTTGTATCCGCAAGCGACGTCTCTCCGTCCGGTCCGGGAGGATCACAGACAGAGAAGGAGACGTCGGCCATGTCAGGCTATGACGTGATCGAAGGCTCGGGCGCGCCAATCAAGGCGTGGACCCGAGGGGTGCCCATCGAGGATGCGGCGCTGAAACAGCTGAAGAACTTGGCCTTGCTGCCGTTCATTCACAAACACGTCGCGGTCATGCCGGACGTGCACTGGGGCATGGGCGCGACGGTGGGGTCGGTGATCCCGACCGTGGGGGCCATCATCCCGGCCGCCGTGGGCGTGGACATCGGCTGCGGCATGATGGCGGTGCGGACCTCGATCCGCGCCGAACACCTGCCCGACGACCTGTCGGCGATCCGCTCCGCCATCGAGGCCGCCGTTCCGCACGGTCGGACAGACAATGGCGGGCGCAACGACAAGGGCGCCTGGGCCGCCGAACCGCCGGCCTCGGCCGTGACGCGCTGGGTCGATCTGAAGGCGGGCTATGACGCCGTGGTGGAGAAACACCCCAAGGCGGCGCACCCGCGCGGCTTCGGCCACCTGGGCACGCTGGGCACGGGCAACCACTTCATCGAGCTGTGCCTCGACGAAGCGGGCGACGTGTGGGTGATGCTGCACTCCGGGTCGCGCGGCGTGGGCAACCGGTTCGGGACCTATTTCATCGAACGGGCCAAGCACGAGATGCGTCGCTGGCACATCAACCTGCCCGACCAGGACCTGGCCTATTTCCCGGAAGGGACGGACGGCTTCGTCGACTATGTGCGGGCGGTGTCGTGGGCGCAGAAGTACGCGCGCGCCAACCGCGAGGTGATGATGGACAGCGTGCTCGGGGTGCTGAAGGCCTTCTGGCCGGATCTGGAGACGACGCAGGAAGCGGTGAACTGTCACCACAACTACGTCTCGAAGGAGAAGCATTTCGGCAAGGACGTCTTCCTGACCCGCAAGGGGGCCGTATCGGCCAAGGACGGCGAACTGGGCATCATCCCCGGCTCTATGGGGGCGAAGTCCTTCATCGTGCGCGGCAAGGGCAATGCGGACTCGTTCTGCACCTGCTCGCACGGCGCCGGTCGGGCCATGAGCCGGACCGAAGCCAAGCGCCGCTTCACGATCGAGGACCACGTCCGTGCCACCGAGGGCGTGGAATGCCGCAAGGACGCCGAGGTGATCGACGAAACCCCGATGGCCTATAAGGACATCGACGCGGTCATCGCGGCCCAGACCGACCTGATCGAGGTCGTGCACACTCTACGTCAGGTGGTGTGCGTCAAGGGATGACGGGAGCCGGTTCCGCCGCAGGGTGGGGCCGGCTTTCGTCGTTCTGAGTTTAGTGAACCGCGGTCAACGGCTCCGCTTTGGTCTCCCAACGCCGTCCTCCTGGGTGCATCAAAGCCGTATGTGTCGAAAGGGGCTCGCCCGTCAGATCCAGAAGCGAAGCTATGCGCGTGGTCTCGGCCTTCAGCATGGCCTCCAGACTGTCCCATTCGGCCGCAATGTCGTGGGCGTCCGCGTGATGCGTCAATCGAATCCGTCCCACGTCGTCGATGATAAAAACTCCGCGTGAGGACCAGCCGACCGCTCCGCCGATAACCATCTGCCCCTCATCCATTCCGGCAGGTCTTCCGATGAGATTTCCGTAGTCGATGCTTATAGGCTGTCCCGCGCCAGGCCCTACCGACCGATCCATACTGTGGATCACGCCGTAGAGATTGAGGCCCACAAATCTAAGACCGTTGGCGGCGGTCTCCAGGAAGCGTGTGTAGTCATTGCGAGAACAGTTCGCTCCGGACAACCAGCCGTTCAGATCGCCGGCGGCCAATGGGTCGTAAAGTCGCGTCATATAGGCGAACGGTCCGACATGAGGCTGCGGCCTCAAGAGATCACCCCCCGCGACCCGCCGAGGCGGTTCGCCGAGAAGATCAGCAAACCAGTTCAGAAGCGCAGGCCGGTGCAAGCGAGCCCCCCTAAGCCGCCTCGTCCTTCGGCATCACATCCCCCACCGTCGGACGGTTCTCCGCGCGCGTCAGCAGGATCTCCCTCGGCTTGACGATCTCGCCGCAGCAGCCGCAGGCGATGCGCGGCGTCAGGGTCTGGCCGCAGGTCGAGTGGACCATTTCGATGCCGCAGTCGGTCTCGCCATAGACATGTTTGGCGCCCCAGCCGTGCAGGGTCACCAGCACCCCGTACAGGTCCTTGCCCTTGGCGGTCAGCACATATTCGTTGCGCGGCGGCCGCTCGGAATAGGGGCGCGGCTCCAGCACCCCGTGCTGGACCAGGCTTTTCAGCCGCGCGGCCAGGACGTTGCGCGCCACGCCCAGATTGTCCTGCCACTGTTCGAACCGGCGCACTCCGTTGAAGGCGTCGCGGATGACCAGCAGGGTCCACGGATCACCGATCACCTCCAGCGTGGCGGCGATGGAGCAGCTTTGGCGGCTGTAGTCTGCGGTGCGTCCCATGCCACAAAAGTGACCCCGCGTCAGCCGCTTGGCAAGAGGGTTGCCAAACCGAACCCGCTAAGTCAGTCTTGTTTGGCAACGGACTGACGGACCTCCCGGTTCGCCGACCTTGTTCCTTTGACTGGCGGAGGGCTCTGCGCTCAAGTCGCGAAGCGTAGCGCAACTTGAAAACTAGCCTTCCGCCTCTTCTTCGCCTGACGCAGGATCGCGCCCATGGCCCATATGACGACTCCCATCTCCCTCGACGCCGCCCTGGCCTTCCACACCCTGGACGACGGCGGCCTGTCGGCGCCCGTGCCCGGTCATTTCTCCAACGGCCCTTCCGGCATGGCGCCGGAGAAGGGCTTCCCCTTCGGCGGCCTGCTGGCGGCCCTGTGCGCCCAGTCGATGCGTCGGGGCCTGTCCCTGACCGCGCCGCTGCGGACCCTGTCGGTCCAGTATCTGTCGGCGGCCCGGTTCGGTGAACAGGTCGCCTTCCGGCCCCGCCTGCTGCGCGGCGGCCGCAACGTCGTCTATGCGGCGGTCGAGGCCGAACAGGACGGCCGCATGACCCATCACGCCACCGGGACCTATGGACTGGACGGCGACACCACGCCCCTGACCCCGCTTCATCTGCCGCCGCCCCCGCTGGACAGCCTGAACCCCGCCGCCACCATCCAGGGCCCTATGTCGCCCCACTTCGCCCAGCACGTCGAATACCGGTTCGACGGCGGCCCCAACATCCTGGGCGGCAATAGGGGCAAGCCGGTGATCGAGCGCACCTGGATGCGGATGGCCGATCGCCGCCCGCTGGACGAGGTCGGGCTCTGCTATCTGCTGGACGCCCTCTATCCCCCGGCCTGGACCGCCTCGTCCACCCCGGCGCCCATGACCACCGTCGATCTGCGCATCGACATCCTGACCGACCCGACGCCTGAAACAGCGCCCGAGGGCTGGGCCTTCTTCGAGTTCCGGATGCTGGACCTGGGCCTGGGCTGGACGGTGGACGAGGCGACCGCCTGGGGCGCGGACGGAACCCCGCTGGCCATCGCGCGACAGCGGCGCAAACTGCTCCCGCAACGCACGGCCTGACCCGGCGACGGTCAGGCCCTGTTCACCATTCGGCTGTAGGCTCCACATATCACGAGAGACTCCTCCGATGACCGACCGCCGCCCCCTGCGCGCCGCCGCACTCCCCGTCCTGCTGGGGGCAGCCCTGCTACTCCAGGGCTGCGTCGTCGGCGCCGTGGTCGGCGGAACCGCCGCCGTCGTGGGCGGCACGGCCAAGGCCACCGGCGCAGTCGTCGGCGCCGGCTTCGACGCCGTCACCACCTCCGACGAGGAAACCCGCGAACGCGAACAGCGCGAGTACGAGCGCGACCAACGTCGCTGCGAACAACGGCAGCGTCAGGGCAAGAGCTGCTGACAGGCTGAGGCAAGCCGCCTTCCCTTCAGTGGGCGAGAGAAAGCCGTGCTAATGTCGGGGCATGACCCCGACCGTCCTGATCCCCGGCCTCGTCTGCACGGCCGAACTGTTCGCGCCGCAGATTCCTGCCCTGTGGTCGCACGGCCCGGTCACCATCGCCTCGACGCTGGAGGGCGACACCATCGCCGGGATGGCCGCCGCCATCCTTCGCGACGCCCCGCCCCGCTTCGCCCTCGGCGGCCTGTCGATGGGCGGCTATGTGGCGCTGGAGATTCTGCGCCAGGCGCCGGAGCGGGTCGTGAAACTCGCCCTGCTCGACACCGCCGCCCGCCCCGACACGCCCGAACAGTCGACTCAGCGCCGCGCCCTGATCGCCCGCGTCGAGGCCGGCGAGCTGGAAGCCGTGCTGCACCAGATCGCGCCCAACCTGCTGCACCCCGATCATCGCATGGACCAGCGCCTGATCGAGCTCCAGGTCCGCATGGGCCTGGCCCTCGGCGCCGCCGGCTTCGTGCGACAGCAGATCGCCATCATCGGCCGCATCGACTCGCGCCCGCGCCTGGCCGACATCAAGGTTCCGACCCTGGTCCTGGTCGGCGACAAGGACGCCCTGACCCCGCCGGATCGTTCCGAAGAAATGGCCGCCGCCATCCCTGACGCCCGACTGGTCGTCGTGCCCAACTGCGGCCACGCCTCGACGCTGGAACAGCCCGAGACGGTCAATGCGGCGCTGGCGGAGTGGCTGAACGTCTAAAGACTCAGCACGCACCGCTCGTTGATCGTCGGCCGCGCCACCTGCACCCGGCACAGGCCAGGCCAGGCCGGCTTCAGGGTCTTGGCGAACCACAGGCACAGGTTCTCCAGGCTGGGCAGTTCCAGCCCCTCGTGCTCGTTCAGCATGCCGTGGTCCAGCTGTTCCGCCGCCGCCCTCAGCGCCCGGTCCAGCGCCCCCAGGTCCGCGACCCAGTTGTGCTCGGCGTCCAGGGTCTCGGAACGGATCGTCGCCTCGACCGTGAAGGAATGGCCGTGGACGCGACGATAGATGCTGCCCTCGGGTTCGTTGGGGAAGTGGTGGGCGGCGTCGAACGTCGCCTGTTTGGTGATTTCGAAGACGGGCATTAGCGGACGCCGATATACTTGTGGGTCTGGACGCTCAGGCGCCACTGGGGATGGGTCAGGCAGTATTCGATGGCGGCGGCGGTGTTCTCCGCCTGGTCGGGGCCGTCCATGGGCTGGAGCCAGAACCGTTCGAACGCCAGGTGTTCGAACCGCTCAGGCAGGGCCTTGGGCTGCGGATAGACCAGCTTCAGCTCCTGGCCCTTGATCTGGATCAGGCCCGCGTCCGCCTTGGGACTGACGCAGATCCAGTCGATCCCGTCCGGCGCCGCCAGGGTGCCGTTGCTCTCGATGGCGATCTCGAAACCGCGCGCGTGCAGGGCCGCGACCAGCGGCGGGTCCAACTGCAACAGGGGCTCGCCGCCGGTGCAGACCACCAGTTTCGGATCCCCTGCCCGTCCCCGCCACATCGCCGCAACATGATCGGCCAGCAGGTCGGCGCTCGCGAACTTGCCGCCGCCGTCCCCGTCCACGCCGACGAAGTCCGTGTCGCAGAAGCTGCAGACGGCGCTCGCCCGATCCTGCTCGCGCCCGCTCCACAGATTGCAGCCGGCGAAGCGCAGGAAGACGGCCGGCCGGCCCGCCTGCCCGCCCTCGCCCTGCACCGTCAGAAAGACTTCCTTGGCCGAATAGGTCACGCCTTGGCGCCTTGGGATGCGACCCAGTCTTCATAGCCCGCCGCGCGCAGTTCACAGGCCGGGCATTCGCCGCAGCCATAGCCCCAGGCGTGACGGTGCGTCCGGTCGCCCAGGTAACAGGTGTGGCTGTCCTCGATGATCAGTTCGACCAGAGCCTCGCCCCCAATCCGGTCGGCCAGTTCCCAGGTCTGCCCCTTGGTCAGCCACATCAGCGGGGTGTCGACTACCACCGGCTTGTCCAGCCCCAGCGACAAGGCCCGCGCCATGGCCTCCATCGTCTCGTGGCGGCAATCGGGATAGCCGGAATAGTCGGTCTCGCACATGCCGCCGACCAGCACCTCCAGCCCGCGCCGATCCGCCAGGGCGGCGGCCGCCACCAGGAAAATCAGGTTCCGCCCCGGCACGAAGGTGGTCGGCAGGCCGCGCGCGTCCATCTCGATCTTGCGATCCGCGGTCAGGGCGCTCTCGGCGATCCGGCCATAGCCGGTCAGGTCCACCACATGGTCGTCGCCCAGCCGGTCGGCCCATTGCGGCAGGGCCGTCTTCATCCCGGCGCGCACCGCCTGGCGCGCCTCCATCTCGACCCGATGGCGCTGGCCATAGTCGAAGCCGACCGTCTCCACCCGCTCGAACCGCTCCAGCGCCCAGGCCAGGCAGGTCGCGCTGTCCTGCCCACCGGAGAACAGGACCAGGGCCGATGTCGGAGACTTTTCCAGGATGACGCTCATGACGAATCTGCGGTCGGCCGGTCGGCCGCGCGCATGCACAAAGGGATGGGGACCCATATGGGTCAGGGCGGCCTTCTACACCAGAGGGGCGGACGGCGCAAAATCCGGGTGGCCAGTCCGCACCTGACGCCGCATTTCATCCACGAAACTTTTTGATCCGGCTTAACTAATCCGCAAGCGCTTCCGGTCAAGGTTGTCAGGGAGTAAGGAGTTCTGGGCAGTATGCCGATCATTGAGACCCTTTCAGAGCGGCCCGAGCCCATCGCCCCGTCCACGCTCGGCTGCGCGGTGCTTGCGCGTTTCGAGCGCGAACCCGACACCCTGGTCATCCCGGTTGTCGAGAATGGCCGTCCCGTGGGTCTGGTCGAACGCACCGCCTTCCTTCAGAAAATCGCCGGCCGCTTCGGCCACGCCCTTTACGACAACCGCCCCATCAGTTTCGCCATGGACGCCGAGCCTGCGGTCGTCGAAGGCGACACCCGGATCGACGCCTTCTCCGACATCATGTTGCGCGGCGGTCCCGCCGCCCTGCTGCGCGGCTTCATCGTCACCAGGAACGGCCGGTATCAAGGGGTCGGCACAGCGGCGACCCTGCTCAAGGCCGCCACCGATCGCCAGCGTGAATACGACGCCCGGATGGCCGATCAGACCGCCATCCTCAACGACACCCGCGCCCAGGCCATCGCCGCCGCCCGCGCCAAGAGCCAGTTCCTGGCCATCATGAGCCATGAGCTGCGCACCCCGATGAACGGCGTGCTGGCCGTGGCCGAACTGCTGCGCCGCCAACCTCTGAACGAGGCGGCCCAGGCCCACGTCCAGACCATCGTCGATTCCTCCGAAAGCCTGCTGCGCATCCTTCAGGACGCGGTCGACCTGTCCAAGGCCGAGGCGGGCGAGCTTGAGCTGAACCCCGTCCCCACCCCGCTCCGCGCCGTCATGGACGACGTCCAGTCCCTGTGGGAGCCGCGCGCGTCCCAGGACGGCGTGACCCTGATGGTCGGTTACGAGGGCGACACCGAACTGGCGGCCGTCATCGACGGCGTGCGGCTGAAACAGGTGTTCAACAACCTGATCGGCAACGCCCTGAAATTCGCGCGCAACGGCATGGTCGAGGCCCGGCTCAAGGCATGGGTCGAGGGCGACCAGATCCGCATGCAGGCCCGCGTCCGCGACGACGGCCCCGGCCTGGACGCAGACCGCGTCGATTCCGTCTTCGAACCCTTTGTGCACGGCTCGGGGCCTGACGGCGCCGGCCTGGGCCTGTCGATCTGCCGTCAGGTGGTCGACCGCATGGGCGGGCGCATCTGGGCCGAGAACAACCAGGGCCGCGGCGCCACCTTCGCCTTCGACCTGACCGCGCGCCGCGCAGTGGTCGAGGCCGAGACCCCGTCGAACGTGTCGGACCTGTCCGAGCTGAACCTCCAGTCCGCCCCGCACATCCTGATCGTCGACGACAATGCGACCAACCGCGTGGTGGCCCAGGCCCTGTGCGAAATGTTCGGCTGCAGCTCGGAACTGGCCGAAGACGGGATCGAGGCGCTCCAGGCTGTTCAGGAAAACCGCTACGACCTGATCCTGATGGATATCAAGATGCCGCGCATGGACGGCGTCCAGGCCACCCAGGCCATTCGCGCCCTGAACGGTCCGGTCAGCCGCATTCCCATCGTCGCCCTCACCGCCAACGCCGATCCGGAAGACGCCAAACACTATCTGTCCATCGGCATGGCCGCCGTGGTCGAGAAGCCGATCAAGCCCGAACGCTTGCGCATGGCGATGAACGCCGCCCTCTCGACGACCCAGGCCGCCGCTGCCGATGACAGTGGCCAGGGCGATGGTGAGGACGCCCGGGCTCCAAAGCGCCGCGCCGCCCGTCGCGCCTGACGCGCGTCAGGCCCTGGCTCAGTCTGGCCGGACCTCCAGCGCCTCCTCATCCTCCTCGTCATAGCCCACGAGGCGCAACGCCCGCGCCTTCTGGCCGTTCAGCTCGGCCCATCGCAGCAGCCCCTCCTCGCGGCCGTGGGTGATCCAGATCTCGTCGGGCTTCAGCTCTTCGAAGGTGGCGACCAGTTCGCCCCAGTCGGCGTGATCCGACACCACCAGCGGCAGTTCCACGCCCCTCTGGCGCGCCCGCGCCCGCACCCCCATCCAGCCGGACGCAAAGGCCGTCACCGGATCGGCGAAACTGCGGGCCCAGCGATCCTGGATCGCCGACGGCGGCGCGATCACCACCTCGCCGCCCAAGGCGCCCTTGCCCAGACCCCGCGCCGGCAGGACCGGCCCCAGGTCGATCCCCTCGCGTTCATACAGGGCGTTCAGCCGCTCCATCGCCCCGTGGACATAGATCGGCCGCTCCCACCCCGCCTCGCGCAGGCTCATGATGATCCGCTGCGCCTTGCCCAGGGCGTAGGCGCCGACCAGATGGGCGCGTTCCGGGAACTGACCCAGCGACCGGACCAGCCGTCCGATCTCCTCCTCGGTCGGCGGATGGCGGAACACCGGCAGGCCGAAGGTCGCCTCCGAGATGAAGACATGACAGGGCGTGGGCTCGAACGCCGGGCAGGTCGGGTCGCGCCGGCGCTTGTAGTCGCCCGACACCACCATGGTCAGGCCCTTCCACCTCGCCTCGACCTGGGCCGAGCCCAGCACATGGCCGGCCGGGACCAGCCGCAGGTCCACGCCGTTGACCGCGGCGGCCTCGCCATACTCCACAGCCCGCATCTGCCCCGCGAACTCGGCGCCATAGCGTTCGGCCATGATGGCCAGGGTCTGGCGTGTCGCCAGCACCACGCCGTGCCCGGCCCGCGCATGATCCGAATGGCCGTGGGTGATCACCGCCCGATCCACCGGCCGCACCGGATCGACGTAGAAGTCGCCCGGCGGGCAATACAGGCCGGCGGGCGTGGGGTGCAGCAGGTCTTCGGGGCGGATCATGGGACCGTAACGCTCTCGACGCCGTCGGGTCCCCCCTCCATACAGGAGACGATCATCGGATTCACGGGCGTTCCTTTCGCATGCAAGACAGTTTCGTCGACACCATCCTGCCCCAGCTGGCGACGGGGTCCGCCCACACCAGCGCGCTGGGCTTCGTCTTCGACGGCCTGCACGAGGGCGATCCCCGCATTCGCGTACCCTGGCGGCCCGATCTGGTCGGCGATCCCGACACCGGCGTCCTGGCCGGCGGCCTCGTCACCACCCTGCTGGACCACATCGGCGGCCTGGCGGTCTGGACGACCATGGCCGAGTTTCAGCCCATCGCCACCCTGGATCTGCGGGTGGACTATATGCGCGCCGCCCATCCGCGCGTGGACCTGCTGGCCCAGGGGAAATGCTACCGGCTGACGCCGACCATCGCCTTCGTCCGGGCCTGGGCCTTCGAAGAAGACCCATCCGACCCGGTCGCGGCGGCCCAGTCCGCCTATGTGCTGAACCGCGCCCGCCCGCACCGGGAAAAGACGGCCGCCAACCGTGAGGCCACGGCATGAGCGACCTTCTCGAACGCATCCCCTACGCCCGTTTCCTGAACCTTCAGACCCTGGTCAGCGGCGACGAGATCACCGTCATCCTGCCCTTCGCCGACCGGCTGATCGGCAATCCCATGCTGCCGGCCCTGCACGGTGGTTCGACGGCGGCCCTGCTGGAAATGACGGCCATGGCCCAGGTCGCCCTGGCCTTCCCCAGCCCGCGCCTGCCCCGCCCGATCAATGTCACAGTCGCCTATCTGCGCACCGGCCGCCCGGTCGACGTCTTCGCCCGCGCCAGCATCAGCCGCGCCGGCCGCCGCGTCGCCCATGTCCAGGCCGAGGCCTGGCAGGAAGCCCGCAGCCAGCCCATCGCCTCCCTGACCGCCCATTTCCTGCTGGACAATCCCTAGGCCTTTCAGCGGCTTCGGCCGGGCGAAAACAGAAACGACACCCTGTTCGTCGAACAATCGACGCTAAAGGCGCGCACGACCATCACGGTTAACAAGACTCTACCAAGCAAGGTTAATCCATGTTAAGCTTACATCTCTTGTAAACCTTGTTTTAGGGGCTTTCTATGGAACGGACCGAAGTCATCGCCAGCGTCGCCGGCGATCTCCACGCGACCGAACACGCGATTGACGCCGCCATCACCCAGGCGACGACGCTGGTTCAATCCTTCATCGGCGCCCGCGCCGCCCTGTCCCTTTCGCCCGTCGCCGCCACGGCGTCGCAGGCCAAGGCCATGGAAACCATCGCCGCCCTCGCCGCCGCCCGCGAGTCCATCGTCGCCTGCCACGCGGCTCTGCAAAAAGATCACCGTCGTATGGGTTACGGCGTCTACGCCGCCGGTCCGCTGGCCAAGCCCGACGACTGGCTTGATCCGAAAGAATCCCGCTCGACGGCTCACCTCCGTTCGGTTGCGTGAATTCTTGGTAAGCTTAGCGGACTGACATTCTCACTTAACCAGAGTCGGTTCATTATCGCCCTCGCGCATCCTGCGCGGGGGCGATTTGGTATGCTCAACATCGTTTATGCGATCGTGGGCGCGATCTTCATGGTCGGCATGGCGCTTTTCGCCTTCTTGAAGGGCGGACCAAACGAACGACTGGGCGCAGCAGCCTATCTGCTCGCGTGGTTCGCATCGCTTGTGATGCAGGAAATGGAAGGCTTTCGCGGCATGCCTTTCAACGTATTTCTGATCGACGCTGCGCTTCTGTTGGCCTTTGTCGGCCTGGCATGGCGATCGCGCGCATCATGGCCGGTTTGGGCAAGCGGCCTTCAACTCGTGGCGGTCATGGGCCACCTCATGGTCCTGACGGGTCAAAGAGTGCCACTGGCCTCGCTTTACACCGTCACCAACTTTATCAGCTACCTCATCATCCTCTGCATCGGCGTCGGCACCTTCTGGGCCTGGCAGGAGCGCAAGGCCGAGGCCGAGTTTGCGTCTAGGTAGAAATTGGCGAATATGCCCGTGGCGACGTGAACACCAATTTAGCAGAAGGCTTCTTCAGCGTCTTCAAGAAGGGCATGAAGGGCGTCTATCAGCATTGCTCTGAAAAGCACCTGAACCGCTGCGTCACCGAGTTCGGCTTCCGCCATAACACCCGCGTTCTGCTGGGCTTTGACGACAGCGCCCGCAACGATGAAGCCCTCAATGGCACGGTCGGAAAGCGCCTGACCTATCGGCGGACTGACCAAGCCTACGTTTAAGTTTCAGGCTTTGCGTCTGACGCGTCTGCGTCGGAAGAAGCCTTCTTCTTCTTTTTCAGACTCTGATTAGGCTGCGGTGGGGTGGCGAGCATTCGCTTGATCACTTCGTCGCGGCGTTCGGCCGTGGGGTCGTTCTGCATAATGGAAAAACCGTTCGATAGCGCCAAGCTAATCCTTCAAGAGGCGGAAGAACACATCGGCACATTCAACGCGCTCGCCGAGGCCTTCGTTCGCCCAAATAATTGGACCCATCGTGTAGATGTCGATCCTCAGACTGGCGAGCAAGTATGCAAGATCATCTTCAAAACCGATATCCCCCCCAAGCTCACAATGAGGGCTTACGATATATTTCGGTACGCGAGAGACGCCCTGGATCACGCCCTTTACGCCAGCGCGAAACTCACTTCCGGGAAAGAGGACCCCAAGAGGTGCAAGTTTCCCTTCGGTGACACCCCCCAAGAGCTCGAATCCGAAATCGATCAAAGAAAGTGCGAGGATCTCCATGCTCAGGTTCTGAAGCTCGTCATAGCCAGCAAACCTTACGAGGCTGGAGATCGCACCCTTTGGGCCATGAACAAAATCAGGAACGGCGACACCCACAAAGTACTCACCCCCGCCACTGTCGGCTCTGGATACGGGATCGGCAACGGAGTCATGAACAATGTCATGCTTGTCAGCGCTAATGAATGGCGATCGACCAGTCGCCAGTTGACTTACTTGCGTATCAGTATGGATGCGGCAAGTCAGTTCGAGCTTCAGTCCGCCCCTACAATAGCGATCAATAGCGCTTTCGGACTCGGCGGCCCCGCCTCTCAGAGATTCCGAGATATCCACGACACGGCTAGCGGGCTCGTGGCCGCTGTTGAAGCGGCCACGGTTGACGCTATCAAATGAAGCGCCTCGCAGGTTGATCGGTGCCAGCCTGTCATCGCAGGCCATATGGAATTCCTTCCGGCATGCAAAGCGCATGCTTAGGTAGAAATTCCTAATCCCATCCCCTAAACTCCCCCGACTCAGTCGCGGGAACCCCATGCCCCTGTCGCACGCGAAACTCTGGAAGGCCGTGGACGCCCTGGCGCGGCGCGAGGGGTTGTCGCCGTCGGGGCTGGCGCGGCGGGCGGGGCTGGATGCGACCAGTTTCAATCCGTCCAAACGGTTCGGCGCCGGCGATCCGCCCCGTCCGCGCTGGCCCTCGACCGAAAGCATGACCCTGATGCTTCAGGCGACCGGCGTCTCCCTGGCCGAGTTCGCGGCCCTGGCCGACGACGCGCCGCCGACGTCCACGACCGTGCCCCTGCTGGGCCTGGCCCGCGCCGGCCTGGACGGTTTCTTCGACGACGCCGGCCTGCCGGTCGGCGACGGCTGGGATCAGACCGAACTGCCCCGGGTCAACGCCACCACCTTCAGCCTGCGGATCAGCGGGGATTCGATGGCGCCCCTGTATCGCGAGGGCGACCGCGTCATCGTCGACCGCGGCGACCCCGCCGTGCGGCGCGGCGACCGGGTCGTGGCGCGCCTGACCTCGGGCGAGGTGGTGGCCAAGGAGCTGACCGGCCTGACCGCCCGCGCCGCCACCCTGTCCTCGATCAACCCCGACTATCCGCCCCGGATCGTGCCCCGGCGCGAGATCGAATGGATGGCCCGCATCCTGTGGGTCAGCCAATAGAAAGCCCCGCCCGGCGAACCGGACGGGGCCAGGCTCAAACGGCGAACCGTGAGCCTTCGACTGTCCCGGCGGCGGAACCGGACGGGGCGTAAGCAGCCCGCCGCCGAAAACAGTCTTTCCGCAAGCGACCCTTAGCGGGTCACGTAATTCGCATTGACCCAACCGCCGCCGGCGATCTGGATCCAGTCGCCTTGCGAGGCGACGGCCGTGAACTGTTGGCCGGCCGACAGGCTGCCCGCCTGGCGGAAGCCGGTGCCGGGGCCGCTGCGGATGCGCAGGTTCGTGCCGGCGCGATAGGTGTTGGCGTTGGCCTGGGCCGCGGCGCGGGTGCGCTGCTGGTTGCAGCCGATATAGGAGCCGGCCGCCGCGCCGGCGCCGGCGCCGACCACGGTCCCGGCCGTGCGCTCGTTGCGCGCCAGGTTCGAGCCGACCACGCCGCCGACGACCGCGCCGATCAGGGCGCCCACGCGTTGACGGCCGCCGGGGGCGTCGCAGTTGGTCACGCCATTGGCCTGGGCCTGGGCGGCCATGGGGGCGACGGTCACCAGGGCGGCCAGCGCCGCAGCCGTGGCCAGACCCGTCTTCAGAAACTTGCTCGACATAACTCTATCTCCTGTCATCGGGCTTGCCGATGAGGAGACAATGCCCGGCCGAACCTGAAGGCTCCCGGAGCTTCGCCGTTATTTTC
>NZ_JMQR01000072.1:0-15390 GCF_000698025.1 Brevundimonas sp. EAKA
GCCCCGCAGGGACGCACTTGAATGATGTCGGAAAAATTGCCGAGGACGGCGCTTTGCCGCCCCCACCCGACCTCGCTTCGCTCGGTCACCCTCCCCGGAGCGGGGAGGGAAAGGTCTGGAGTCGGATTTTTCCGACTTTATGTGTATGAGCCGCCGCCATGCCCTTTACCGCAACCGTTCTGACCATGTTTCCCGAGGCCTTTCCCGGCCCGCTCGGCGTGTCGCTGATCGGCACGGCCTGGCGCGAGAAAGGCTTGTGGAGCCTGGATACGGTTGACATTCGCGCCTTTTCCACAGATACGCGCGGCTTCCTGGACGACACCCCTGCGGGTGGCGGCCCGGGAGCCGTGCTTAAGGCGGACGTGGTGGCTCGGGCGGTCGATAGCCTGCCGGGACCGAAACGGCCGCTTTTGTACATGAGCGCCCGGGGTCGGCCCCTGACCCAGGCGCGCGTCAAGGAATGGGTCTCGCCTGAAAAGGGTGGGGCCGACGGAATCGTCGTGCTGTGCGGCCGTTTCGAGGGGGTGGATCAGCGGGTGCTGGACGCACGCGGGTTCGAGGAGGTCTCGGTCGGAGACGCGGTGCTCGCCGGCGGCGAGGCGGCGGCCATGGTCGTGATCGAGGCGTGCGTAAGACTGATCCCCGGCGTACTCGGCGCGGCAGACAGCCTGTCGTCCGAAAGCTTCGAGGATGGGCTTCTGGAACACCCGCAGTACACGCGACCGCGGACGTTCGAGGGGCTTGAGATACCCGAGGTGCTGCTGTCGGGCGACCACAAGAAGGTCGCCAAATGGCGCGAGGCGCAGCGGGAAGAGACCACGCGGGAGCGACGACCAGACCTCTGGGCGGCGCATCTCGCCAAATCACAGGCAAAGAGCGCAAAGCTCGAGGAGAAATGACATGAACATCGTTCAACAGCTGGACGCCGAAGAAAAAGCCCGCGTCCTGGGCGAACGCACCATCCCGGTCTTCCAGCCCGGCGACACCCTGCGCGTCAACGTGAAGATCAAGGAAGGCGAGCGCGAGCGCGTTCAGGCCTTCGAAGGCGTCTGCATCGCCCGTGACGGCGGCGGCATCAGCGAGACCTTCACCGTCCGCAAGATCTCGTTCGGCGAAGGCGTCGAACGCAAATTCCCCATTCTGTCGCCGAACATCGAGTCGATCGAAGTGAAGCGCCGCGGCGTCGTGCGCCGCGCCAAGCTCTATTATCTGCGCGATCGTCGCGGCAAGTCGGCCCGGATCGCCGAACGCCAGACCGTCCGTCCCGCCAAGGGCGTCGTGGTTCCGGAAACCGGTTCGGCCGCCAAGGGCGACGAAGCCTGATTAGACTTTGTCGCGCGCGGCTTGAGCGCGGATCGTGCTGAAATGACGAAGGCCCCGGCGACAGCGCCGGGGCTTTTTTCATGCGCGGCGACTGACCCTACTGCGGGTACAGGGGATTGGACGCGTCCCTCTGGCCTTCCAGGCTGCGATTCAGGTCGTGAACCTCGTCATGATCGGCCTTCACCAAGGCGTAGGCCCGACGGATGGTCTCGCGGGTCGTGGCCGAAATGCTGGCGTCTTCCAGCGCCCTTTCGAACTTGGCGGCGATGAAGCCTTCGCCGCTGTCGATGGAGCCGACGACCGTGTCGTCGTTGCGCAGCAGGGCGTGTTTGACGTCGAGAAAGGCGCGGTGGGCCTTGGCCAGGATCGAGCCCTTGGATTCCGGGTCGCCGCCCAGGCCCCGCACGGCCTCGGACAGGTCGTCCGCTACCTGCTGGCGTTCGATGCTGCGGCGCTCGAACAGGCTGGTGTAATCGGGATCGCGGGATTCCACGGCGGCTTCGCCATAGCCGTCGGCGCTGTCCAGGGTCGTCTCGATCAGGCTGTTCAGAACCTTGATGTCGTGGGCGTTGGGATTGGTCATGTCTTGCGTTCCTCCGCGATTGCGGTCGAACGGCGGAATGGCTGGGCGAGGCCTTGGTTGCCGCCCCGCGACATCAAAGTTTGGTGCGCAGGGACCACAGTTCCGGGAAGCAGCGCTTGGTCAGGGTCGAGGCCAGATAGGCCGCACCCTCGGTGCCGCCGGTGCCGCGCCGCCGGCCGATGATCCGCTCGACCGTGACGACGTGCTTGTGCCGCCAGGTCAGCAGGGCGTCGTCCAGATCGACCAGCTTCTCGGCCAGCTGATACAGGGCCCACCAGCGCTCGGTGTCGCGATAGACCTCCAGCCAGGCCGCCTCCACCGCTTCGGACGGCTCATAAGGCTGGGTCACGTCGCGGTTCAGCACCTCGGCCGGGATAGGCAGCCCCGCCTGGGCCATCTGGGCCAGGGCGTCGTCGTACAGGCTGGGGGCCGCGATGGCGGCTTCCAGCGCGGCCAGGGCCTCTGGCCGGTCCGCGTGGAACTTCAGGAAGCTGGCGTCCTTCAGGCCCAGCATGGCCTCGAACCGGCGGAACTGGTCGCTCTGAAAGCCCGAGGAGGAGCCCAGCGAACCCCGGAACCGCAGATAGTCCGACGGGGTCATGGTCGAAAGAATGTCCCAGCTGTGGGTCATCACCGCCTGGATGCGCGAAACCCGGGCCAGGCTCTTGTAGGCCGGGACCAGGTCGCCGGCGCGAACCAGCTGCTGGGCCAGGGCTGTCTCGTGCAGGATCTGCTTCAGCCACAGCTCCTTGGTCTGGTGGATGACGACGAACAGCATTTCGTCATGCTGATCCGACAGCGGATGCTGGGCCGAGAGCAGGTCGTCCAACGCCAGATAGCCGGCGTAGGTGATGTCGCTGGATTGGGTCATGCGCCGCTATCGCCCGCGGGGGGCGGATGCGCAAGCCGGCCTAGTGCTGGCCCTGGCTCGAAGCGTTCGACGCGATCTGACGACCGGCGTCGAAGGCGTCACGGGCGCCTTTGTAGATGAAGCCGTAGGTCGGATAGACGGTCGTGCCCAGGCCGTTGATCGGATTGTACCAGACCTTGACCTGAGACCAGTCGTTGGACGGCGAGACGTCCACGACGGTGACGTTTTCCTCGACCTTGCCGCGGCTGCCGCCCCAGTTGGCGTGGGTCACGCGCACGACCCGGTCGGTCAGGATGTCGGAGACGACGGCGACATGGCCCCGGCTCATCCGGCCTTCGGGACGGAAGACCAGGACCGAACCCTTTTCGGGCGCGTCGCCGGTGCGGAACTTCTCGGTGGCCTGACGCCACCAGGTCCAGGCGTCGCCGAAGATGTTGATGCCCGAGAACATGCGGGCGAAGGTCACGCACTGCCAGTACGGCTCATCGGCCTTTGCGGAAACGGGGGTGACGCCCAGCGCAAAAAAACCGAGGGTCGCCGCAACCGCGGCGGCTTTGAGCCGTTTCATCATGCTGAGGTCTCGTCCCGACTGCCGATGGTCTTTTTAGACCATAGGAAATTAGGATTGAAAAACCCTTTTCGGCGTATCGCCGTCCTGCGGTTTGTCGCTTGACGCTGTTTTGCGTCCTTGCGCCATCCCTCTCAAAGCCTTGCGAGCCGGGTGTTCCACGAGGTGGTAGGACAGGGCCGCCACGACCGGCAGAAGCGCCAGAATCGCCAACCACACGAAAAGTTGAAGCTGCTTGTCCGGGGCGTCGGTCAGCTTGGCCGCGAGGTTAACGGCCAGAAGTTTCCAAGGCACGCAGACCATATAGACCGAATAGCTGATCTCCCCCAGATAGACCGCCGGCCTGGACGCCAGCCATCCGGCCCGCTCGTTCGGCAGTGAGGCCAAGGACAGGATCAGGGCGCCGGCCAGCAGAACGGTGATCCCGTCCCATAGGCCGAGCGCCGCGCTCAACACCATCAGACCGAACGACACGGCCGAGGCGGTCCAGGGCGCCTTCAGCGGCGCCTTGCGATAAACCAGGTACAGGGCGCAGCCCAGGGCGAAACAGGGCACGATCCGCAAGGCGCCCCAGCGGATGGTCGCCTCGGTCAACGAAAAGCCCGCGACGCGCTCGAACCCGTAATACAGCACCGTCAAGAAGGCGGCCGTACCGACCACGGCCGCTACCGGCTTCTCACGCGCACGCCAGAAGACGAAGGCGAACAGGGGGAAACAGAGATAGGCGAACCATTCCGCCGAGATCGACCAGGACGGATGGTTCCAACCGGCGACGGGGGCCAGGCCCCAGGCGTGGACCATCAGCAGATTGGCCGGAAGCGAGACCCACGACAGCACATTGCCGTCCACGCTCATCCCGGCGACCAGGGCGACGGCGGCCAGCAACCCCACCCCGACCAGGGTCGCCACATGCAGGGGATAGACCCGCGCCACCCGCGCCCACAGGAAGCCGCGATACGAAAACCGCTTCTCGCCGGCCGACTGAAGATAGACGTGGCTGAGGATGAAGCCGGACAGGACGAAGAACAGTTCGACCCCCAGATAGCCCTTGTCGACAAGGCCGGACGACCCGGCGCCGGCCAGGTTTTCCCAGTAGGTATAGACGGCCACCCAGATCGCCGCGCCGAAACGCAGGGCGGTGATGGGGCGCAGGTCGGCGGGCGTCTGGACGGGGGTCATGGTCTCACCTTGGCACGTCGGGCTTTGCGAACCGTGAAGGCCCGCAAGCGCCGTGCCTTGGCCACCCTATCCCACCCAGGTTCCGTGGAAGCCTGCGGGGAGGGCCGTGTCCGCCTGCCAGGTCGCCACCGGCCCGTCCTCGACATGGGCCGCGTCGAAGACGTGCAGTTCGGTGCGCCCGGCCTTCAGATTGACCGACGGTCCGACCAGCCAGGCGTCGGTCTCGGCCGTGGCGCCGGGCTTGGGCACGAAGACCGTCTCCTCAACGATCTGATGGAGGCCGAAGGTGAAGCCGTGCGACCGGCCGCTGTCCCAGTCCTGAACCGCCAGGCCCGTGGGCAGGGGGCGCCCGGGCGTCTCGCCGCTGGTGTGGACGGTCAGGCTGCGTTTCAGCCCCAGACGACGGGGGTCGGCCTTTGGAAACTCGCCGACGGCGTCGGTCGTCAGCATGTCAGCCTTGCCGTCGGGGCGCAGGGTGACCAGGGCCAGTTTCGCTGGGTCGCCCGGCACGACGCCATGGCCTTCGACCAGCACCCGCGCGCCGGCGACGGCGAAGCGCGGATCGCCGCTGGCGGCGACGTCGAAACGGATCGTACCGTCGCGTTCGGCCCAGGCGTCGCCCAGATGGAAATGGAAGAAGCCCGGCAGCTCATAGAGGCGTGACTGCGTGAGGTCGTCCTTGTCCAGCACCATGACCTGTGTCCCGGTCTCCGGACGCCACACCAGGCCATTGATGACGGGCATGGCCTGGCGTTCCTGGATCCAGGGCTGAAGCACCAGGATCAGGTGCCGGTCGGTGGCGGTGAAGTCGTGCATATAGCTGGCGCGCGGCAGGCGGACGATCTCGGCCCGGTTCAGTCCGCCGTCGGCGTTCAGCCGCCAGATCACGGCTTGGGCGCCGGCCGTGCCCACGTTCCAGATCGAGCCGTCGGGCGCGCGCCGAGGGTGGGCCTGGAACGGCATGCCTTTCAGATCGTCCCGCAGGGTGACGAAGCCCTGGGTCGACAGGTCGGACGCATCCATCGCCAGGGGCGAACCGCCTTCCCACAAGGCCCAGATCTGGTTTCCCACCGCCAGGACGGCCGTGTTGGCGGCGCTGGCGTCGTCGTTCGAGTTGACCCGCGCGCGTGGGTCGCCGCCGGTCCCGAAGCCCGGGGTCACGACGGCGTCCAGTTCGGTCTCGACCCGGCGCTTGGGCGTATCGGCGAACCGGGCCTCCAGCGTGGCCTGGCCGTCATGGATGCGGAAGGCCCGCATCAGGCCGTCGCCGTCGAACCAGTGGGTGACGGACCCGCCCGGCCGTCGGAACCGACCGGGTCCGTTGCGGAACAAGGCGCCCTCCAGCCCCGCCGGCGCCCGGCCGTGGATCAGGCGCATCGTCTGACGCGGCAGATCGCCCTCGACGTCGCGGGTGGCCAGGGCCCAGTCCGCCTGGGCGGCGGCGTCGAGGGCGGCGGCGGCGCGGACCATCTCGGGCGTGGCGACGGCGGCTGAAAGCGCGGCGGCGCCCATCAGGAAGGAACGGCGTGAAGGGGTCATGGTCCGGCTCCGGGCTTAGGTCTGGTTACTTCAGGCTGATGGTCTGGGCGACGGCGCCGGTCGCCGCGAACTTCGCGCGCTCCCACGAGGCCGGCCCCATGTTTCCGACGGCGTTGTTGGAGAAGGCGAAGGGCTCGATCGGCATGCCGAATGGGTTGGTGTTCATCTTCCCGTCGCCATCGATGTCGTGAAAGGCGCGCATGGCGTAGTCGCCGTCCGGCAGGTCCTCGAACCGGACCTGTTTGGAAGCGGCTGCTGCGTCCACCATGGCGTAACGAACCGGCTGGCCCTCGCCGCCGTAGTTGGCCTCGCTGTTGAAAAGGGCGACCATGATCCGCCCGGTCGGCGCAGCGACGTCGAAGTCGAAGGTGATGTCTGCGGCCAAGGCGGAGGTCGACGCCAGGGCGGTTGCAAGAGCGGCGGAAGCGCAAAGGGCGGAAAGGGTCTTCATGCGGGCGTCCTGTTCATGCCGGGCCGCCGACCGGCCCTCGATGACTGGACCCTGAAGACGAGGGCACGCCTTCGCCATCGGACATGCGGGAGCGACCACCCGGCCTTCGTGAATGACCGTCTCCGCCGCCGACGATGCGCGTGTCGCCGCCCGCTCAAGGCGTTTTTGCGCCCCATCTCGCCGCTACAGCGCGTTACATGTCGAAACGCGCGCGACATCAGTCCCAGCCGGGCCTGTGGCAGTCTGTACGCGTTACGGCCTGGTGGCGGAGTGGCTACGCGGCGGGCTTGCAAGCCCGAAAACCCTCCGTTCGACTCGGAGGCCAGGCCTCCATCCTCTCCTTGCAGTCAGAGGAAGGAGTAGGGATCGACGTCCACCGTCAGTCGGACCGAGGCGGGGACCTTCACCCGCGCCAGCCAGGCGCGCAGAAACGCCTGAAGATTCACGTCGCGGTCCGCCCGCACCAGCAACCGCTTGCGGCGCCGTCCGCGCACCAGGGCCAGGGGGGCGTCGGCGGGGCCATAGACCTCCAGCCGTTCGGCGTTGGGAATGGCCTGGGCCAGGTCGGCGGCGACCTTCTCCACCGCGGCCGCATTCTCGCTGGACAGGATGATCGCCGCCAACCGGCCGAAGGGGGGCAGGGCGGCGGCTTCCCGCTCGGCCATCTCCGCCTCGACGAAGGCGTCGCGGTCGCCGGCCGCCAGGGCCATCAACACCGGATGTTCGGGGGTCCAGGTCTGCAAAATGGCCCGCCCCGGCCGGTCGGCGCGACCCGCCCGTCCCGTCGCCTGGGCCAGCAGTTGATAGGTCCGTTCGGCCGCCCGCAGGTCGCCGCCCCGCAAACCCAGATCTGCATCCACCACCCCGACCAGGGTCAGACGGGGGAAGTTGTGCCCCTTGGCGGCGGCCTGGGTGGCGACCAGGATGTCGATCTCGCCGTCGGTCATCCGCTGGATCAAGGCCCGCGCAGACTTGGCGTCGGGCGCGGTGTCGGAGCTGAACACCGCCGTCCGCGCCTCGGGGAACAGCTGGCGCACCTCCTCCTCGACCCGTTCGACGCCGGGGCCGACCGAGACCAGCGAGTCCTCCGCTCCACATGACGGGCACAGTTTGGGCCGGGCCATGGAAAAGCCGGTCAGGTGACAGACCAGACGGCCGGTGTACCGGTGCTCGACCAGCCAGCTGTCGGTGTCCGGCGCCGTCAGCCGGTGCCCACAGACGCGGCACAGGACGACGGGCGCATAGCCGCGCCGGTTCAGGAACAACAGGGTCTGCTCGCCCCGCGCCAGGGTCTCGGCCACCGCCGTACGCAGGGGCTGGGACAACCAGGTCTGGGGATCAGGCGTGTGCTGGCGCAGGTCCAGCAGTTCGATATCGGGCATGACCGCCACCCCGTGCCGGGCGCCCAGCTTCAGCCAGTCGTAACGCCCGGCCTGGGCGTTCCACAGTGTCTCCAGCGACGGCGTCGCCGAGGCCAGGACCACCGCCGCCCCCTCGATCCGCGCCCGCGCCACCGCCAGATCCCGTCCGTGATAGACCAGACCCTCTTCCTGTTTGAACGAACTGTCGTGCTCCTCGTCCACCACGATCAGCCGCAGATCGACGAAGGGCAGGAACAGGGCCGAGCGGGCGCCGACCACGATGTTGCACCGGCCGGCGACCACCGCCTCCCACACCTGGCGGCGACGGGGCGGGGCGACGCCGGAATGCCATTCGGCCGGGGCGGCGCCGAACCGGGCCGTGATCCGCTCGATCAGGGCCTGGGTCAGGGCGATCTCGGGCAGAAGGATCAGGATCTGCGCCGCCGGATCGGACCGCAGCACCCGCGCGATCGCCTCCAGATAGGCCTCGGTCTTGCCCGACCCCGTGACCCCGTCCAGCAGGAAGGGCCGGAACCCGCCGCCCGTCACCCCGGCCGCCAGGGCCGAAGCCGCCGCCGCCTGGTCGCCGTTCAGGGTCGCCGGCGCATGGTCGGGATCGGGCCGTTCGAACGCCGCCTCGGCCGCGATTTCGATGATCTCCAGCACCCCCTCGTCGATCAGGCCCTTGACCAGGCCGGACGACACGCCGGCGGCGCGCGCCAGATCGGCGCCCGCCATGGCGCGCTCGCCAAGGGCTTCCAGCACCCCCGTCCGGGCCGGGGTGGCGCGCGCCGGCTGGCGGTCGCCGACCCGCCGCACGCGGCGTTCCGGCTTGGGGCGTGGCGCGCGCAGCCCCTTCAGTGCGGTCGCCGCCATCTCGCCGGGCGGCGACAGGGTCCAGCGCCCGGCCCATTCGACGAAGTCCATCACCCCGGCCGGTAGCGCAGGGTCGTCCAGTCTCGACTCGACCGATTTCAGCCGCCGGTTGGAGCCGGTGGTCTCGAACACCTCGGCCACCACGCCTCGGATCAGACGCGGCCCCAGGGGCACTGCCACCTGATCGCCGCGCGCCAGCGTCATGCCTTCGGGCGCCTCGTAATCGAAGGCTTCCGGCACGGGCAGGGGAATGAGGACCGAGGCGACTTTCACCGAACTTCGCCCTCGGCTATGAAGCCGTCCATGAAACTCTTTCTCGATACCGCCGACGTCGCCGTCATCAAGGACATGGTCCCCACCGGAATGGTGGACGGCGTCACCACCAATCCGTCGCTGATCGCCAAGTCGGGTCGGAACATCGCCGAGGTCATCGCCGAAATCTGCGCCCTGGTCGAGGGGCCGATTTCCGCCGAGGCCGTCTCGCTCGATTTCGAGACCATGGTCAAGGAGGGCGACAAGCTGGCCGCCATCGCCCCGAACGTGGTCGTGAAGCTGCCCCTGACCTGGGACGGCCTGCGCGCCTGCCGCGTCTTCACCGACAAGGGGATCAAGACCAACGTCACCCTGTGCTTCTCGGCGGCCCAGGCGCTGCTGGCGGCCAAGGCCGGCGCCACCTTCGTCTCGCCCTTCGTCGGCCGGCTGGAAGACAATGGCGCCGACGGCATCGCCCTGCTGGAGGAAATCCGCGTCCTGTATGACGTGCACGGTTTCGAGACCCAGATCCTGGCCGCCTCGCTGCGCAACGTCGCCCATGTGGCCGCCGCCGCCGTGGCCGGATCGGACGCCGCCACCTTCGGCGCCGACACATTCAAGGCCCTGGTAAAGCACCCGTTAACCGACAAAGGTCTTGATGCCTTCGTGGCGGACTGGGCCAAGACCGGTCAGTCCATCCTGTAAATCGCGCGTCACGGAGAGGTCTGTTTGAGCGGCTCATTGGACCTTTTCGAAACCTCCGAGGCGGAGCCGGTCCCCCACCTGGGCGACGGCCTGCACTGGCCCGAGGTGCGCGGCTGGCTGCAGACGCATGCCCAGACCCTGCTGGACGATCGCTCCCTGCTGGAGGAGATCGGCCTGCGTCCGCACGGTCGCAATGTGGTCGAGTTTGGCGCCGCCGCCCTGACCCGGCTCGAGGCGGTGGTCGAACGCGAGACCGGCGCCCGGCGCGAGGTCGAGATGATCGCCCGGGCCAATTTCGCCGCCCAGACCCAGACCCACGTCGCCGCACTGGACCTTATGGAGGCCCGCAACCATTCCGACCTGGCGCGCCGTCTGGATGCCGCGGCCCAGGGCCGGTTCGGTCTGGCCGGCGCCGCCATCGCCATGGAAAAGCCGGGCGGCGTGCCCTTCGGCTGGCGTGCGCTGGAGACCGGCGCGGTGGACAATCTGTTGGGCGAACACGGCCTGACCTGGCTGGGCCCGATGTTCGAGGGGCTGGACCTGTTCGGCGCGGCCGGAGACCAGGTGAAGTCGGTCGCCCTGATCCGCATGGCCCCGCATCTGACGCCGGGCGAACCGCCCCGGTCCTGCCTGTGCGCCTTCGGCTCGCCCGAGGAAGCGGGTTTCACCCCGACCATGGGCTGCGAACTGGCGGCCTTCCTGGCCCGGGTGGTGGAGCGGATGGCCGAGCGATGGCCGGTGTTGAACTGACCGCCGCCGACGCCCTGCTCGCCTGGCTCGAGCATCTGGCGCACGAGCGGCGGCTGTCGCCGCGCACCCTCGAGGCCTACGGCCATATCGGTCGGCTGTATGTCGCCTTCCTCGAACGCCATCGCGGCGAGGCCCTGTCGCTGAAAGGCCTGGGAACCGTCACCGCCGCCGAGGTCCGCGCCCATATGGCGGAGCGCCGATCAGGCGATCATCCCCTGGCGGCCCGGTCCCTCAGCCAGAGCCTGTCGGCCATTCGCGGCTTTCACGCCTTTCTCGACCGGCGGCTGGACACGCCCGCCCCCCAGCTGGCCCTGGTGCGCGGCCCCCGGATCAAGCCGTCCCTGCCCCGGCCCGTGACGGAGGATCAGGCGCGCGGCCTGTTGGCCGAACCCGACGCCGACCCGGACGCCGAACCCTGGGAGGCCGCGCGCGACCGCGCCGTCCTGACCCTGCTCTACGGCTGCGGCCTGCGGATTTCCGAGGGCCTGTCCCTGACCCGGGCCGATGCTCCGTTGTGTGAGACGTTGCGTGTTCTCGGCAAGGGATCAAAGACCCGGATCGTCCCGGTCCTGCCCGCCGTCCGCGCGGCGGTGGACGCCTATCTGGCGCTTCAGCCCTTTCCGCTTCAACCGTCCGACGCCCTGTTCCGCGCCCGGCGCGGCGGTCCGCTCAGCCCGCGCCACGTCCAGGCCTCGGTCCAGCGGCTGCGCGGCCGGCTGGGCCTGCCTGAACGCACCACCCCCCACGCCCTGCGCCACAGTTTCGCGACCCATCTGCTGGGCGCCGGCGCCGACCTGCGGTCGATCCAGGAACTGCTGGGCCACGCCAGTCTCTCGACGACCCAGAAATACACCGGCGTCGATGCGGAACGCCTGCTGAACGCCTATGCGGCGGCCCATCCCCGCGCCTAGAGGGACGCCGGTTCGGTTTTAAAGACTACAGACCTGGGCGGGCGGGACGTTCCGAACGGTTCGGCTCGACCGTCCGGTACGGGCCGAACTCGCGTCCCAAGGCGCGCGGCTGATTCGGTACGTCATAGCTGATGGGGGCCGGACAGTTGTTCTGGTCGCGCCGGTCCAAAAGCAGGTAACGCCTCACCTGCCCATCATCTCGCGAGCGATCCAGCAAAGGCGCAACAGCCCCCGCCGATGACGGCGAAGCGGTCTGTGTCTGAACAAGAGGGTCGCCACACCGGATCATGGCCTGATCCACCACCGGCACGACCCGCACCATGGGCTGATCGACCGGCGGCGCCGGATGAACGATCACCGCCCCGTTCGACAGGGCCAGAATCAGCAAACTCAGCATCGGAGTCCTCCGGTTTCTGGCCCCATCCTAAACCTGCAACTGCGGATTGACTAGATCGCCCTCACCGCGCCACCGTCCAGCCGGATCAGCGAGCCGGTGACATAGGCGGCCAGGGGGCTGGCCAGGAAGGCGGCGGTGGCGCCGAACTCCTCGGTCGCGCCGATCCGGCCGACGGGGATGGATTTCACGGATTCGGCGCGGGCCTCCTGCGGCGTCACGCCGGTGCGTTCGGCCGTCGCCTGGTCCAGGCGGGCGATGCGCGGGGTGTCGATCCGGCCCGGCAGCAGGGTGTTGACCGTGACCCCGTCCGGCCCGACCTCGTTGGCTAGGGTCTTGGCCCAGGCGGCGACCGAAGCCCGCAAAGTGTTGGACACCCCCAGGGCGGCCGACGGCTCGACCACGGTGATCGAGGCGACGTTCAGGATCCGGCCCCAGCCGGCGGCCCGCATCCGCGGCAGCACCCGGTCGGTCAGGCGGAAGACCGACAGCACCATGGATTCGAAATGATCGCGCCAGACCGACGGCTCCAGCCCCGACACGCCCGACGGCGGCGGCCCGCCGGTGTTGTTCAGCAGGATCTCGATATGGCCGCCCAGCAGCTCCTCGGCCAGGTCGGCGGCCCTCATCAGGGCCTCGTGATCGGCCAGATCGGCCGTGACCACGGCCGCCTTGCCGGGGCCCATGGCGTTCAGTTCGTCGGCCACGGCCTGAAGCCTGGCCGCGTCGCGCGACAACAGGGCCACATGGGCGCCTTCGGCCACCAGGGCCGTGGCCACGGCCCGGCCCAGGCCGGACGAACCGCCGCAGATCAGGGCGCGTTTGCGCGTGAGTTTCAGGTCCATGTCGGCTCCATGCTTTGGCTCAGGCGGCGGATATCGGGTTTCCGTAGCGTCAGCGCAACGCGGCGTTAACCGACGCAGCGCACCTTCGTCTTCATGTGGCCGCCAGCAACCGTCTGGATCGGCCGTGGAGGGCCGGCCCATGTCGACCAAAATAACCTCGAGCGTGCGTCGCCACAGCGACCATTTCGAGCCGCAGGACACCGATCCGCACGAGCAGCGCCGCCTGCGCGGCCAGCTGGAGCAGATCGACTACGCCGCCTATGTCGCCAACAAGGAGCTGATCGGCCAGGCCCTGACCGGGCTGGACGCCGCCTCCCTGCAGAAACTGGCCGTCCTGACCGCCGGCGCCCGCGCCAAATGGGGCGCCGAGGCCCTGCGCCTGGCCCACTCGGGCTCGCCGGTCACCGCCGACCAGGTCGCCCGCCTGACCGCCGCCCGCACCGCCTTCGACGAACTCGCCGAAGTCTACGAGGCCCTGCGCCGGATGGTGGAGCGCGGGTATGCGGTGTTGAAGTAAGGAGACCGAGGGGTCGCCATCTCTCCCAGGAACCGCGGGGGGTGTCGTTCCGTTTGTATCGCCATGTCCCTTAGACGCACTCTTCCAATCCTTGCTCTGGCGGGCGCCGCCGTCGCCCTGACCGCCTGCGCCACCTTCCAGCGCGGTCCTGTCGGCAACACCGCCGTTCCCCAACCCGCCCAGGCCGTCGACCTGAACCGCTACGCCGGTCTCTGGTACGAGATCGGCCGCTACGAGAACGGGTTCGAGCGCGACTGCGAGGGCGTCACCGCGCGATACGCCGTGCGGGACGACGGCCTCGTGGGTATACTGAACTCATGCCGCCAGGGCGGCCTGACCGGCGAGGAGAAGACCGTCGAGGGCAATGCCAAGATCGTCGAGGGAAGCCGGAACGCCAAGCTGAAGGTCTCCTTCTTCGGCCCCTTCTACGTAGGCGACTATTGGGTGCTCGCCCGCGCTGAAGACTATTCCTGGTCTATCGTAGGTGAGCCTTCCGGCCGCTATCTTTGGCTTCTGAGCCGCACGCCCCACCCATCTCGCGACGTCCGCGACGCCATCCTGCGCCGGACCCGAGAACTGGGCTACGACCTGTCCATGGTGCGGGAAACCCGGCAGCCTTAAGCCGCAGCCCCAAAGCCCAAGTCATTGAAGTATAACGCCTGGTGGAGCCGAGGGGAGTCGAACCCCTGACCTCGTCATTGCGAACGACGCGCTCTACCAACTGAGCTACGGCCCCGTTTCCAGTGCTGGATCGGGCCTCCAGGCGAGGCCGGGACATAGAAGGCGGGCGGGCGTGGTGTCAACGGGCTTGTGCGCGCAATCGAAGCAGGGTCGCGAGGGGCGTTGTCGGAAGGGGGCGGGACAGGCTAAAAGCGCCGCTCGCTCAAGCAGGAGAAGCGTCCATGGGTTTCGCCATCGTCTGGCTGGTCAACGCCGTCATCAGTCTGATGATCTGGTTCATCATCGCCCAGGCGATCCTGAGCTGGCTGGTCGCGTTCGACGTGATCAACTACCGTAACCGTTTCGTCTATTCGGTCGGCACCTTCCTGGACCGGATCACCGCGCCCCTGCTGGAGCCGTTCCGCCGCATCATCCCGAACCTGGGCGGAATCGACATCTCGCCCATCGTGGTGATCCTGCTGCTTCAGTTCGCCAGCGTCCTGTTCAACCGCGCCGCCGCCCCCGCCCTGATCGGGCTTCTGGGCTGAGGCCGGGCGTCGGTCCGGGCGGACACGGTGCGCAGGATTCTCATGTGCAGGGACAAATCCACCCTTGCGCCGCGCCGCCACCTTCCTAAAGGTGCCCGCCCGACCATTATAGACCACGGTTCATGAGCACGATCACCACAGTCGCCGTCCTGGGCGCCGGACAGATGGGCGCAGGCATCGCCCACGCGGTGGCCCTGGGCGGTTATTCGGTCCGGCTTTATGACGTGGCCGCCGCCCGACTGCCGCTGGCTCAGGGCGAGATCGCCGCCAGCCTGTCGCGCCATGTCGCGCGCGGCCTGATCGGCCAGGCCGACGCCGACGCAGCCCTGGCCCGCATCACCGTCACCGAGGTCATCGCCGACGCCGTGACCGGCGCCGACCTGGTGATCGAGGCCGCGCTGGAGGACGAGGCGGTCAAGAAGGCAGTCTACGCCCAGGTCGCGCCCCATCTGGGGCCGCACACCCTGCTGGCCTCCAACACCTCCTCCATTTCGATCACCCGCCTGGCCTCGGCCTCGGACCGGCCCGACCGGTTCATCGGCCTGCACTTCATGAAGCCGGCGCCGGTGATGAAACTGGTCGAGATCGTGCGCGGCATCGCCACCTCGGCCGAGACCCATTCGGCCGCTGTCGCCTTCGCCGAGAGCCTGGGCAAGACCACCACCGACGCCGAGGACTTCCCGGCCTTCATCGTCAACCGCATCCTGGTGCCGATGATGAACGAGGCGATCTTCGCCCTGTACGAAGGGGTCGGCAATGTCGCCTCCATCGACAAGGCCCTGCGTCTGGGGGCCAATCACCCGATGGGGCCGCTGGAACTGGCGGACTTCATGGGTCTGGACGTGGTCCTGGCCATCATGAACGTGCTGTACGACGGCCTCGCCGACAGCAAATACCGGCCCTGCCCCCTGCTGGTGAAATATGTCGAGGCCGGCTGGCTGGGCCGCAAGAGCGGGCGCGGCTTCTATGACTATTCCGGCGACACGCCGGCGCCGACGCGATGAGCCGGTTCGAGAGCTACAGCGACCTGCCGGGGCAGGCGACGATCCATTCGCGC
>NZ_JMQR01000073.1:0-15317 GCF_000698025.1 Brevundimonas sp. EAKA
GCTCTCGTCCAGCAGGTGCTTGGGAACCACGAACAGCGAGATCCCCTTCACCCCCGCCGGCGCCCCCTCCATCCGCGCCAGCACCATATGGACGATGGTCTCCGACAGGTCGTGATCCCCGCCCGAAATCCACATCTTCGACCCGAACAGCCGATAGCTGCCGTCGGCCTGCGCAACCGCGCGGGTGCGAATGTCGCCCAGCGACGATCCCGCCTGCGGCTCCGACAGACACATGGTGCCGAAGAACCGTCCCTCCAGCATCGGCCGCACATAGGCGTCGACCTGCGCGGCCGTGCCGTGGGTCTTCAGCAGATTGGCCGCCCCAATCGTCAGGAACGGATAGGCGGCCGTGCCCACATTGGCGGCCTGGAACCAGGCGAAGCCGGCGCGCTCGATCACATTGGGCAGTTGCAGCCCGCCCAGATCATAGTCCTGGGACGCCGAAAACAGCCCCGCCTCGCGGAACGCCGCCAGGGCCTCGGCCACCTCGGGGATCATCGTCACCCGCTCGCCGTCGAACGTCGGCTCGTTCTGATCGGCCTTGCGATTGTGCGGGGCGAACATATCCGCCGCAAGCTGGGCGCAGGTATCCAGCACCCCGTCGAACGACACCCGGTCATGATCCGCAAACCGCGCCCGCTGCGTCAGCCGCTCGACCTCCAGCCATTCGTACAGAATGAAATCCAGATCGCGCCGGGACAGGATCAGCGAGGCGTCAGACATGCGAAGGCTCCGAAGACGCCGCCTTGCGGCGACACCCGGCCAGCCTAGGTCGCCGCCCCGCAGGCGGCAAGTTCGCCCTCAACCGCCGGCCGGACGATCCTCGGCCACCAAGTGCTGCAGCACCCGCTTCTCCAGCACCAGCAGGGCCCCGGCGCCATTGGTCCGCATCACCAGCCCCTCCGCCAGCGGCCTGACCGCCTGATGCACGGCTCCCGCCAGACGCATGAAGTCGGACCGCCCCCGGCCGGACACCCCGTGCAGGGCGCACAGCTGCCGCCAGTCCTGGACAAAGCCCGCCAGCACCGCCCGGAACCGCTCGGCGCGCGCCCGGGCTTCAGCGCCGTCTGCCGCGGGCGTCAGCTCCTGGCTCAGATCGTCCACCAACCATTGAACCTCCGCCGCCGGCATGACAGCGAACCTCTGGTCAGCCTCGGTCAGCAGTTGCGACGGTGCGGTCGGGTCCCAACCCACCGTCCGCCACTGATCGCGCGGCGGCGTCTTGCCGCAGGCGAACTGCCAGAAGCCGGCCGTGCCCGTGGTGTCGGCGACCAGATGAATCCGCTCGGCGTCGGACCCGTTCTCTACATGGTGACGCCGCCAGTTGTCGAAGATCCAGGCCTCTCCCGCCCCCATGTGCACGGCCTCGCCGTCGCAGTGAAACCGCACCTGGGGCCGGGTGAAGACCGGGATGTGCAGCCTGACCCGCGTATGCCAGTGATAATTGATGTCGGCGTGCTCCGGCACCCCTGCGCCGGCCGCCAGTCGCATCAGCCGCGACCGGCTCCACACCACGCCGAAACCCGACAGGACCTGACGCAGATAGGGCATCTGCTCCAGCCAGGGGGTTGGCGACATCTGTCCATGGACCGAATCCGTTTCCACTCCGCCGGCGCTGATCAGACGCGCCGCGCTGTTGCCATGCACGCGATCCGGATGCGGCCCCCACGCCTCGTCCGGCAGGGCCGCAACCTCGGCCTGCAGACGCTCGACATCGAACAGGACCGGAAGCTGATAGAAGCGCTGCGACAGTCGCATGGGTCAGTCCCTGTAACGGATCAAGGCGTCGCCCAGCGCGGCCTGAAGCGGCGCGAGCCAGGGTTCGTAGTTGCGCCACTGCGCCAGGCCGTCGCGGCTGATCGGTCGCCGCACCTGTTCTGAACTGGGCGTGCGCACGCTGCGCCGGGTCTGATGGAAGTCCAGACAGGCCGGTTCGAACGCCAGCCCGCAATGCTCCAGCATCCGCCGCACCCCGCCCTCGAGATCCTCGACCAGATCCTCGTACTGCACCCGAAGCACCCGTCCCGGCAGCACCTCGTCCCAATGCCGCATCAGGTCCAGATAGCTGCGGTAGTAGCGGGCGATAGCGTCGATATCGTTGGTGAATTCCTGATTGGTCGTGCCGAACAGCTGTTTCAGATTGCTGAAGCAGCAGGCCATGGGTTCGCGCCGCACATCGATGATCTTCGCCTTCGGCAGGATCAGATGGATCAGGCCGATATGCCAGAAATTGTTCGGCATCTTGTCGATGAAGAACGGCCGCCCCTCCCGGCGATAGGTCCGCGTCTCGGCCAGGAACCTTTCGCCCAGAGCACGAGCCTCCGCCGCCGACATCTGAAGCACAGCCGCCGGCCGAACCGGCAGGCCGCAGTCGGGATCACGCCCGAACAGTTCGCCGGCGTAGCGACCGATCTCCGTCAGCTCCTGCGTCCCCTCGACCTGTGAATGCGAAGCCAGGATCTGCTCGATCAGCGTCGATCCAGAACGCGGCAAGCCCAGAACGAAGATGGGATCGGCGTCCGGCGCCCCGCAGTCGGCGCGGTCGTTGAACACCTCGGCCGTAAACGCCTGGGTGGTGCGCGCGGCGCAGGCCTCGGCGACCTCGGGCCTGTACCGGCCCAGCGAACGCCGGACCTCGTTCCCTTGGGCGTACCAACGCCACGAACCGGCATAATCCGCCCGATCCTCCAGCGCCTTGCCCAGGGCGAAGGCCAGATAGACCCGGTCCATATCCTGCAAGTCCGTCCGCGCCGCCGCGGCCTGCAACCGCTCGACATCAGCGTCCGAGAAGCTGTGGAGCTTCAGATTGGCCAGACTGAACCAGGCGACGCCATAGTCGGGCCGCGCGGCCAGGGCGGCGCGATAGTCGGCCACCGCCTCCTCCAGCCGACCCGTGACCTTCAGGGCGTTCGCACGCCACAGCCTCAGCTCCGCCGTCTCGGCGCCGACCACGGGTGCCCCGTCCAGCAGCCGCCGATAAATCTCGATCACCGGCTCATAGTCGCCCAAGGCCACGCAGGCGGCGGCGAACAGTTTCAGATGCTCTCGTCGCTCTGGTTCGCGCTGCAGCAGTCGTTCCGCTTCGCGCCGCGCCGCCTGCGGCTTCTGCCGCTGCAACAGAATCATGGCGTAGTCGAAGCGCGCGGCCTCATAGTCCGGCGCACTGGCCAGCACCCCCTCCAACAGGGTCTCCGCCTCTTCCGCATCGCCGCAGGCCTGACGAATGCGCGCGAGCAGACGCAAGGCCCCGGCCGACGGCCCCTGGCGGTACAGCACATCACGGATGACCGTCTCGGCTTCCGCCAGATCGCCGTCGGCCAACAGACTGTCCGCCGCCACGATCTCCGGCGGCAGACGCCTCAGCATCGCCAGCCTCTGCGCCGCCCCGTCCGCAGGCCCAGTCTCGCCTCGCATCCGGTGCAACTGCTCCAGCATGTCCCAGCTGGCCGGCAGGCTGGGGTTCAGCCGGACCGCCTCTCCCAGAGCCTTGAGCGCCGACGGCGCGTCGCCGAGCAGGACATGGCAGTGACCCCGCTCCTGCAAAGCGCGGCTGAATCGGGGATGGAGCCCCTGCAACCGATCCAGAACCGCCAGGGCCTCCGGCGCCCGCCGCGCCGCGCGCAGGTCTATGGCCTGACGCAGCAGGGCGTCGCGATCGGTCGGCGCGCCGACGGGCTCAGCCGCCGCTATCATCGCGGGGCGGCGGCCAGCAGCGGCGCCAGCCAGTTCGGATCCGGCTGGTCCGCGTCATAGTATTCGAAAATCAGATGAATTCGGTCGGTGGCGCCGCCGTTTCGCACCCAGTGCGGTCCCAGATTATTGACCTCCACCGCCTCACCGACCGGGAACCGGTGCTCCTGCCCGCCGAAGAAGGAGACGACCTCCGGGTTGGTCGTGATCGGCACATGGATCTTGTGCGGCCATTTGGCGGCCGGATTGGCGTCGATATGCGGATGGATCACGCCGCCCGCCGGCATCCGGGCCAGCATCACGCGCGGAAAGACTCCCCGCCCATAGCCATAGGCCTGAACCGCCTGGACCAGCACCGGCTCCAGCAGCGCGCGCCACGCCCCCCAGAGCGGGCGATCGTGCGAACCTCGCCAGTCGCGCGGACTGTCGACGAACCGGAACACGATGTGCCGGGTCTGGTCCAGCACCTCGAACTTGTTCGGCTTGCTCTGGTTTTCCGCGTCCCAGACGGCTTCCGGAATCTCCAGCACGGCGGCATGCAGGGCGGCGATATCGACCGGCCCCAGCCTGCGGATCGTCGCGGTCTTTCGCGGATTGGCGGCGGGCGCGACGGTCATGGCGATCACCTCAGCCCTTCGAAGCTGTAGCCGAACAGTTCGATATCCTGAGCATAGCGGGCGGCGACGCCGTCGATCAGCTGTTTGTCGTAATAGAGCCGATAGTCGCCGTGGGTGCTGGCGTTCACCCGGTCCAGCGGACGCGCGGCGATGCCGATACGGGCGCAAAGACTATCGTAAGAGGCCTGCATCTCCTCCACCCGCCCGAACTGATCGGTCAGCAGGGTCTTGCCGTCCTCGTCCGCCAGCAGCGACGCCTGAGGCTGGAACAGGATGTGCTGTTCCGGCGGCTGCTGAAACAGGAAGTGGCGCATCACGTCGCGCGGGCGGCGCTGGAAGACGTCGCCGTCGCGCAGCATGAAGGCGCAGTAGGAGACGAACCGGTCGAACGGATTGCGCACAAAGGCGAACTTGAAATAGTCGGCGAACGCCTCTTCGCCGACATAGGGTCGAATCTGCCGCAGGGACAGGTGGCCGTGGCGGATCGCCGCCAGATCTTCCCAGGGGAAGCGCTTGTCGATGAACAACCCCACCTGTTCCAGGTCCTCCTTCCCCATCTGCTCGCGCAGGGCGCGGCGCACGGCATGGGTGCCGGTTTTGGGCACGGCGGCGAAGATGAACCGGTGATGGTGGGAAACGATCATGCTTCTGGACATCCAGAAAAGGGCGCCCCTCCCCCCGAAGGGGGCGGGGCGCCCAGCCTAGTCTAAGCGTCGGATCAGAACTTGTAGGTCAGGCCGGCCGTATAGGTCGTTCCGCTCTGGTTCTGATTGTACAGATACTCGTTCTGACCCCAGAACTGGGTGTCCTTTTCGTTCGTCAGGTTGACCGCGTCGAACGTCAGCTGCAACGACTCGGTGATGTTGAAGAAGGCTGCGGCGTCGACATAGGTGCCGCCTTCGAACCCGCGCGTGCTGGCGCTCATGACGGCAGTATTGTAGCCGGTGTACCACTTGTCGCGATAGTTCAGCGAGGCGCGCGCACCCCAACGGTCGGTCTCGTAATAGACCGTGGCGTTGTAGCTTGTCTTGGAAATCCCCGTCAGATCGTCCGGCATGTCGATGTAGGTGTAGTTCGCCACAACACCCAGATTGTCGAACGGCGCAGGCAGGAACGACAGTTGGCTCTGCGCCGCCAGTTCCAGGCCTGTCAGTTCCACCCGGCCTTCCTTGTTCACCGGCATCGAGAACTCATTGACGATAGTGCTCGCGGTCGCGCCGGGGATGGTGCTGTAAGGCACCCCCGTTTCGCTGAATGGCACGTCAGTAAACCTCACCGTCTCGATGAAGTTCTTGATGTCCTTATGGAACAAGCTAGCCGACATCAGGCCGACGTCGCCGAAGTAGTATTCGACGGCGAAGTCCAGGGTGTTGTCCTTGTAGGGCTCCAGATTTGGATTACCGCGCGAAGCAGTAATCTTGCCCGAGCTGTCCTGGAAGGCGCTGCCCTCGGCCGCCATCGAGCCGAGGCCCGGACGGTTCAGGTTTTGGGTCGCGGAGAAGCGCACCAGCAGTTCCGGCGTCACTTCCAGGACCGAGTTCATGGCCGGCAACACGCCCTCGTAGCTGCCTTCCACGTCGGTCGTGCCCAGATAGGCATAGTTGTCGCCCTGGATCCAGCCGGTGCTGTGGGTGTCGGTGCTGTAGCCGCGCAGGCCGATATTGCCGCGGAAGCGGCGGCCGAACAGTTCGCTGTCCCAGTCGCCCTGAACGAAGCCGGACAGGGTTTCCTCGGTCGTCTCATAGACGTTCTCGATGTCCTGCAAGGCGCCGCCGGTGCCGTCCTTGTTCTGCTCCAGACGGTGGTACTCGTTGTACTTGGCGAAGGCCTTGTCATAGTCGCCGACCAGCCAAGATCCGAAAGCGTTGGTGAAGACCGAGGTGACGTCGCCGACCGCCGTGCCGCGCATCTTGGACCGCGTGCCGTTGACATTGTCGTCATAGAACAGGTCTTCGCCCTGCTGGCGGAACTTGTGATAGGCGACGCCCGCGCGCAGCGTCCAGGTGTCGTTCAGTTCGTACCGCGCGTTAAGCTCGCCCTCGTGCAGCTCCGATTCATTGTTGAAGGCGCGATAGTAGAACGAATCCATCGCATAGTTGGCCGGATTGGTCGGGTCCCAGTTCGGATATTCGAACGAGGCGGACTGGCCGTTCTCACCATAGTTGGCGATCAGATTGCCCTTGGCGCGCATGTACAGCTTGTCGTCGTACGGCGTGTCATAGGTCGATTTTTCCCAACCCACGTGACCGTCGAACTTCAGACGGTCGGACATTTCCCATTCACCGGTCAGCGCGACCTGATTGAACTTGTTCTCGTTCAGCGACCGGCGATGCTCGCTGCCGAAGGTGGCGCCCGTGACGTCGGTCATGGTCACGTAGTTGTCGCTGTCCCAGGTCAGGCCGTTGATGACCGAGGCCGACTGGAAGATCGACGGCCAGACGCCGCCGGCGGCCGTGTCGAAGGCCACCGAACCGGTCGAAGCCAGAGGCCGCGTCGCCAGATGATACTCGTTACGGCGCGTCGTGAACTCGCCGTGCAGCACATCGAGCGTCAGTTCCATGCCATCCATCGGACGCCACTGGACCGCCGCCGTCAGGCCCAACCGTTCCTGCTCGGCGTTCCACGACGAGATACGATTGCCGTCGGCGAAATACAGATCTCCGGACAGGAACTTGGCCCGTTGGGCGGCGGACAGGCCGGAGATGTTCAATCCCTTGGTCACGAGGCTCTGCATCGTCGCGGCGCTGGGGTTGGAACGGTTATACGTGTTGTGGCCCTGCTCCGTCGTCTCGCGTTTGCTGTAGGCGGCCGAGAAGGAGACGCCGAACACATTGTCCCAGTTCTGGGTGAACAGGGCGGCGATGCGCGGCTGGGTGTCTTCGGTATATTCGTTGGTGCCGACCTTCAGCGACAGGGCGCCGTCGGCGCCTGTGCCGTAGTCAAAGGGCTTGCCGGTGAACAGGCCGACGGTGCCGGCCATGCCGCCCTCTTTCTGCGCGGCTTCAAAGGTCTTCTCGACCTCGACCCGCGAGAACAGTTCCGAAGCGAAGATATTGAAATCGAACGCGCGGTCACGCGAGCGCTGGCCGCGGCTGTCCTGCGCCGAGTCGACGTTGCCCAGCACTTCCATGCCGTTCAGCTGCACCCGGGCGAAGTCCGGACCGAGGCCCCGCAGCGAGATCCGACGGCCCTCGCCGGCCTCACGGTTGATCTGCACGCCGGGCAGGCGCTGCAGCGATTCCGCCAGATTGAGATCCGGGAACTTGGCCATGTCCTCGGCCACAATGGCGTCGACCTGGATTACCGAATCCTGCTTGATCGCCCGCGCGTCGCTCAGCGACTTGCGGAAGCCGGTGACGACGATCTCGTCGACCTCGGCGGTCGCCGCCTCCTGGGCGAAGGCTGCGGATGCGCTGGCGCCGGCGACCGCCGCCGACACCGTCGCCAACAGCACCTTCTTGAGGTTCGGGCCCATGCCCCGAACGGGATATTGCTTCGACATAATCGTGTCCCCCGACAAACTGGTGTGAACCAAGCGGCTCGGTCCGACGCACGGCCAATCTGACCGCCGCCGCCAAGTCCGGCCTCATTAGGTCGCGGGCGTTTCAGTCATGTGACGGTTTGAGGGAATTATGTTGAATTATGTGGTTATGTGTGGGAAAACCAAAACGGCGCCCTGGAGATCCCTCAGCCAAAAAACCTAAGCCAATCAACCCAGAAGTCAGGGAACACGCCAACTCGCTGGATTTTAAGCCGCATGCAGAACGAAAACCTGGCCCCGCCAGAACGCCATTCATATGAGAGGCTTAAGGCGACTTATGTGGTTGTGTGTGGGATTTGGCGTTGGTAAGGGGATCGATCATGAGCGCCCCCCTCCTCAAAGACTCGAAACATCTCAGCCAAGGCGCCCGCCTGGCGGAGATCCTTCAGCTGATGGAGGAGAAGGTCTTCTGGACCGTGTCCGAACTCGCTGAGCGGTTTCAGGTCTCCGAAGAAACTATCCGCCGCGACGCCCGCCAACTGGAGCGCAGCGGCGTTGTGCAAAAGGTGCACGGCGGACTGTCCTCGACCAATAATCTGATCGAGGCGCCCTATCGCATCCGCCTGCGCGAAAACGCCGAGTCCAAGCAGAAGATCGCCCAGAAGGCCGCCGGCCTAGTTACCGAAGGCATGACCCTGCTGCTCGATTCCGGCACCACCTGCCACTGGCTGGCTCGCGCCCTGGCCTCGGTGCGCAATCTCACCATCGTCACCAACAGCGTCGAGATCGCGCACGAGGTTCTGGGCAATCCCGGCCAGCGCCTGCTGCTGGCGGGCGGCCAGGTCAATCCGGTCCACAACGCCGCCTTCGGCCCGGAAGCCAAGTCCTTCTGTCGCCGCTTCGCCCCCGACCTGACCATCTTGTCGATGGGCGCCGTGGACGCGGACCGGGGCTTCCTCGACTTCGACGCCGACGAGGCCTCGTTCAAACAGAGCCTGCTGGAACAGGCGCGCCGCATCGTCGTGCTGGCCGACCATACGAAGTTCGCCAAGTCCGGCTTCATCCAGGTCGCGTCTTTCCGCGACGTCCAGGACCTGGTGACCGACCTGCCCCCGCCCGGCGGCGTTTCCAGAGTCGCAGCCCAGTGGGACACCCGGCTGCATGTCGCCGATCCGACCTAGTCAACGCACCCGCGTGTCCACCCTGATCCGCACGGCGTCGGGCGCCAGTGCTCGCGGTCGGACTCCACCACCCGCCCCTGGGCGTCATAGCTGGCGCGCCGCACCGCCAGACCCGGCAGACCGGACTTCGCCCCCAGAACCTCGCCCTCATGGCCGGTCAGGGCTCACGGCTGCATGCTGACCACGTGGCCCGAGACCGACAGCCCATAGGCGCTCTTCAATATCTCGGTCAGCGACTGGTCGAACGAAAAAGCGCGACGGGTCGTTCGTCATACAGGCCCCTGACTGATCGAGCCGTTTTTCCGACGCCAGACGATTATCACTAAGCGCGCTCTTTAAGGCCGCCAATTCACGAAAGCTTCGCCAACCATCGGCCTTCCGCCTGGTACGGACCAGTGACGCCCTCATCGCAAATGCGGCGCGGACGACGGCGGGGAAAATAACGGCGACCCTCCCCGGCCTGGCCCCGCCATGTCTTCAGGAGTCCTTCCATGCGCACGCCCCTCCTCTGCCTGCCCCTTCTGGCGGCCGCCCTCGTCGCCGCGGCGCCTGCCCACGCCGAGCCCCGCCGCGCCGGCCATGTGATCATCATCGGCGTCGACGGCCTCAGCCCCGACGGCGTCAACAAGGCCGACACCCCGGTCCTGGACGACATGATGGCCAAGGGCAGCTGGAGCCTGCACGCCCGCGGCGTCCTGCCGACCACCAGCGGCGCAAACTGGGCATCAATCATCACCGGCGCCGGCCCCGAGCAACACGGCGTCACCAGCAACGACTGGCAGGTGGGCGAGTTTAACTTCCCCACCTCGGTCACCGGCTCCGGCGGTTTCTTCCCCTCGATCTTCCAGGTCCTGACCGATCAGAACCCGGGGCTGGAGATCGGCTCCATCTACAACTGGGACGGCTTCGGCCGTCTCTACGACCACCGTTTCGTCGACTACGACGCCCATGGCGCGGACGAGGACAGGACCACCGACCTGGCCGTCAACTATATCAAGGCCCGGCGTCCCGACTTCCTCTTCATCCACCTGGACCACGTCGATCACGCCGGACACGCCGACGGCCACGGCACGCCCCACTATTATGAAGCGGTCACCAAGGCCGACGCCCTGATCGGCCGCATCCGCCAGGCGACGGTCGAGGCCGGCATCGCCGAGGATACGGTCATCCTGATCACCTCCGACCACGGCGGCGTCGGCAAGGGCCATGGCGGCGAAAGCCTAGCCGAGCTGGAAATCCCCTGGATCGCCTATGGCGAGGGCGTAAAGCCCGGCGTCGAACTGGATCTGCCCATCAACACCTTCGACACCGGCGCGACGGTCGCCTGGCTGCTGGGCGCCGATGTTCCCTACGCCTGGCTGGGCCGCCCGGTCCGGCCGATCCTTCAGGGCGAGGCCATGCCGGTCCAAGTCTATCGCACCAGCAGCTTCTACGCCTCTCCGGCCATCCTGCCGGCCGGCGCGGGCAACACCCCGCCCGGCGGCCTGTTCATCGACGGCCCGGCGCGCATGAGCCTGCAAAACCCGAACGCCGTGGGCGAGGTGCGCTATACGCTGGACAACTCGACGCCGACACCCGCCTCCCCCGTCTACGCCGGCCCGGTCGAGATCACGCGCAACACCATTGTTCGGGCCGGCCTGTTCGTCGATGGAAAACCGGCCAGCGTCCCGTCGGTCGGCTATTTCCGCGTTCTGGACCCGCGCATCGCCGCGAGCCGGGGCGTGACCTACAGCGTCTGTCTGCTGCCCGAAGCCCCGGTGCGGCTGCCCGACTTCTCCCGCCTGACGCCGGTCGCATCCGGCAGGGTGCACGAGATCACGATCGACGGCCTGACCCTGCCGCGCGAGGACGCGGTCGCCGTGGTGTTCGAAGGCCAGATCCAGATCGACACCGCCGGCGAATACGGCTTCTCGACCGCCTCGGACGACGGCAGCAAACTCTATATCGACGGCAAGACGGTCGTGGACAATGACGGCGATCACGGCGTGATCACCGCCGCCGGCACGATCCGCCTCGAACCCGGCAAGCACGCCATTCGCGTCGAATGGTTCAACGGCGGCGGCGGCGCCTGGCTGGGCGCCTATTTCGAGGGTCCAGGCATTCCGCGCCAATTCATCGACCCGAACCGGCTAACCCCGCGCTGAAGAGGCTGGCGGGGGATGATCCGGCGGCGCCCGCTCGATCCCCCTCGCCTACCCACATCCCGGCTTTTTGGTATAGACCAAAAAGCACTTATAGAGCGCCCATGATCCGCCCTGCTTCACCTGAAGACTCCATCGCCGTCATCTTCGACCTGTTCGAGCGGATGGGCGGCGACCACTACGGCGAGGCCGTGACCCAGCTGGATCACGCCCTTCAGACGGCGCACCACGCCCGCGAAGCCGGGGAAACGGACGCTCTCGTCGCCGCCGCCCTGCTGCACGACATCGGCCATCTTCTGCAGAAACACGGACAGGACGCCGCAGATCGCGGCATAGACGCCGTGCACGAACGGATCGGCGCCGCCTGGCTGGCCCAAGCCTTCGCGCCCGAGGTTTCGGAACCGGTTCGGCTGCACGTCGAGGCCAAACGTTATCTGGCGACCGCCGAGCCCGGCTATGCGGCGGCCCTCAGCCCCGCCTCCCTCCAGAGCCTGCATCTCCAGGGCGGCCCCATGAACCAAGACGAGGCCGCCGTCTTCCGCACTCATCCCCATTTCGATACGGCCATCCGCCTGCGCCGCTACGACGAGATGGGCAAGACCGAAGGGGCCGTCATCGCCCCGCTCGCCACCTACAGGGACAAGCTGACGGCCCTCGCCGCACGCTCCGCCTAGGCCGCGCGCCGGGCCGCCTCGGCTTCCAGCGCCGGAACCAGATCCGCGACCGTATCGATGACCAGATCGGCGCACGCCGCATAGAGCCGCTCGGACGCCGGCGCCAGCATCCGGGCATGCGCCTCCGGCTCCAGCGCCGTCAGCGCCTGCTCGCTCTAGCCGACCATATTGCCCGAGGCGGCGACCCTCAGGGTGAAACAGCCGGCGTTGCGCCCCTCGGCCATCCCCAATTCCGCGTCGTCGACCTTGACCACCCGCGACAGGGGCTAGACGTCCAGATCCAGGCAGGCCTTGTAGATCATCAGCGGCGACCGCCGTCCCTGCGGCGTTTCGTGGGCGCAGGCCGGCATTCGGGCCGCCACGGTCACTTACGGGAAAAAATGGCGGAGACGGAGGGATTCGAACCCTCGGTACCCCTTACAGGGTACGACGATTTAGCAAACCGTTGCCTTCAGCCACTCGGCCACGTCTCCAGCGAAGGGCTCGATAGCCGAGCATGATGCGTCGTGCAATCCGGTTCGAACCAAAGACCTGTTGTTAACGCGACATAGAGGCGGCGCATGCAGGGTGGCGGCCGTGCAGAAACTCCGGATCGACATGCCCGACTGCGCCCGTCCCCTTGCCGCGCCGACCGCAGCGAGTGCGAACGACCGCGCCGCCGCCAGCCTCGCGCCGCATGCCGAGCGGGGTCCGTTCCGGCCGGAGGTGTGGCGCAACGCGCGCCAGCGCTCGACCGTGCGGCTGGCCGCCTATTATTTCCGCGCCGCTGACGTTCTGGCTGTGGTCGGTCTGGCCGTTGTGGCCCTGTGGTCGCTGGGGTCTCTCGATGTGAAGACCCTGACTGTCGGCGCCGTCCTGCCCCTGGCCACCGGCGTCCTCGTCGCCCTGGCCCTGCTGCGGAGCCTGGGCCTTTATCGATTCGGGGCAGAGCCGACGCCCCTGCTCCATCTGGTCGGGGTGGTCGGGATCGTCGCCCTGGCGATCGGGGCGGCGCTGCTGGTGGGTCTGGGCCTGGACGGGCACGGCCTGGGGCCGGTCCTGCCCTGGGGTCTTGCGGCGACGGTCTGTTTGGTCGCCCTGCACGGCTTATGGCGGGTGCTGGCGGCGCGTTGGCGACGGCAGGGCCTGCTGTCGCCCAATATCGTCATCGTCGGGGCGACCCGGAACGCCGAGGCCCTGATCCGGCGGGCGCTGGAACGGCGCGACCTGAACGTGCTGGGCGTGTTCGACGACCGCCTGGCCCGCTCGCCTGACCGTCTGGCCGGGGTGCCGGTGCTGGGCGGGGCCAACGCCCTGCTGACCCATCGGATGCTGCCCTATGTCGACCGGATCGTTCTGGCGATCGACGCCGATGCGGGCGCGCGGGTGCGGGACCTGACGCGCCGTCTGGAGACCCTGCCCAATCCCCTGACCGTCCTGTTCGATTCCGACGCCAGTCGTGAGGCGGCGCTGAATCGTCTGGCCGGTCCGTCCCTGGCCGAGATCGGGTCCGCTCCCGACGCCGACCGCCGCGCCTTCGCCAAACGAGTGCAGGATGTGGTGATCGGCGCCCTGGCCCTGGTCGCCTTCGCCCCGGTCATGGCGGTGATCGCCCTGGCCGTACGGCTGGACAGCCCCGGCCCGGTCTTCTTCCGCCAGCGTCGCCATGGCTTCAACCAGGAAACCATCGTGGTGTGGAAATTCCGCTCGATGCGTCACTGCGACGCCGATGCGACCGCCAGCCGCCAGGTCGTCGCCGACGACGACCGCGTCACCCGCGTCGGCCGCTTCATCCGCGCCTCCAGCCTGGATGAACTGCCCCAGCTGTTCAACGTGCTGAGGGGCGAGATGTCCCTGGTCGGCCCGCGCCCTCACGCCATCGGCATGAGAACCGGCGAGACCGAATCCGCGCTTCTGGTCGCCGAATACGCCCACCGTCACCGTATCAAGCCCGGCATGACCGGCTGGGCCGCCGTCTGCGGGTCGCGCGGACCGGTGGACAGCGAGGCCGAGGTGCGCCGCCGCGTCGAGCTGGACATCGACTATATCCAGCGCCAGTCCTTCTGGCTGGACCTGTGGATCATCCTGATCACCATCCCCGTCCTGCTGGGCGACCGGGCGGCCGTGCGGTGAGCGAGAAACGCATGTTCTGGCGCGGCGTCTGGGGCTATCTGCCGGCCCAGATCGTCCAGGGCGTGGTCGGCTTCCTGACCATCGTCGTCTTCACCCGCCTGCTCAGCCCCGAGGATTTCGGCCACTACGCCCTGGCATTCTCCGTCACCAGCCTGGCCCATACGGTCAGCTTCAGCTGGCTGGAGGCCTCCATGGCCCGCTTCTGGGCGGCCGAGCGCACGCCGGAGGGCCTGGCGGCCCATTTCGCCAGCCTGTACCGCACCTCCTTCGCCGTCATCGCCGTCTTCGTGCCCGTCGCGGCTCTCGTGGTCTGGCTTCTGCCCCTGACCCCCGCCTTCAAGCTGGCGGTCGGCTTCGGCCTGGCCGGGGCGCCGATCCGCAACCTGGCCAAGCTGGCGCAGGAGCGTTACCGCGCCGCCGGCGAGGTGTCCAAGGCCGCCTCGGTCGATATGTTTGTCGCCGTCCTGGGCTTCCTGGTCGGGGCCGGTTTCGCCCTGGCCGGGGCCGGCGCGGCCTCGCCCATGCTGGGCCTGATGATCGCTCCGCTGTTCGCCCTGCCCTTCATCCTGCCGGGCGAACTGCGCCAGTCGGCCGGCGGAACCGTGGATCGCGCGCGGCTGAAGGCCTACGCCGCCTACGGCTATCCGATCGCGGCGTCGCTGACCCTGGCCCTGGTCCTGGCCTCGACCGACCGTTTCCTGCTGGCCGGCTTCATGGATGCGGCGGCGGTGGGCGCCTATCACGCCAGCTACAGCCTGGCGAACCGCACCCTGGACGTGATGTTCATCTGGCTGGGCGCGGCCGGGGCCCCGGCCATGGTCATGGCGCTGGAGCGCGGCGGCCGAGAGGCGCTGCGTCACACGGCCCTGGAACAGGGTTCGACCCTGATCCTGATCGGCCTGCCCGCCGCCGTCGGCCTGGCCCTTGTGGCCCGCCCCCTGGCCGAATTGATGATCGGCCCTGACCTGCGCGTCGCCGCCGCCCTGGTCACGCCCTGGATCGCGGCCTCGGCCTTCATGTCCGGCCTGATCGCCTATTATTTCGGCTTCGGCTTCACCCTGGGCAAGAAGACCGGCCTGCTGCTGGTCACCATGGCTGTTCCGGCGCTGGCCAACATCCTGCTGAACCTGGTGCTGATCCCCCGGCTCGGCGTGCTGGGCGCCGCCGTCGCCACGGCCCTCAGCTTCGCCATCGGTCTGGTCGCCTGTCTGCTGATCAGCCGCCGCGCCATCGCCCTGCCCATTCCGTGGGAAGCCCTGATCCGGTGCGGCCTGGCCTCGACCGGCATGGCCCTGGTGGTCTGGCGGCTTCCACCGCTGGGCGGTTTTGTCGAACTGATGCTGGACGCGAGCGTCGGCGGACTGGTCTATGCGGCCCTGGCGCTGACGCTGAACGCCGCCGGGGTGCGCGACGTGCTTTAC
>NZ_JMQR01000074.1:0-15161 GCF_000698025.1 Brevundimonas sp. EAKA
GGCCCAGACGGCGCCGGGGCTGGTGCGGCGGCCTGCGGCTGCGGGGTCGGCTCGGGCGTGGCGACCGGCGCGGCCTCCATCGGGGTCGTCGCCGAGTCGCCCGGCGCCGTCTGGGCCTCGACCGGTTGAGGGTCGGCGGCCGGCTGGCAGGCGCCCAAGGTGATCGCCGCTGCGGCGGCTAGGATCGGGACTCTCATGTGACAAGCTCCTGAAAGAAAAGGGCGATGATCGGGTCGATTTCCCGCGACGCCCTCATACTAGAATACGCGGACGGGTGCCGCATCCCTCGCCGCCTGGAGGTCGATCGACGGAGCGCCGCTGCGGCCCGAGCGGGGCTAAGGCGCGACGAAGGTTCCGAGGACCCTCGAGCTGATCACTCAAGAGCGGCCCGGACAGCGGGCGTGTCGTCCAGCGCCTCGGACAGCTTGCGACGAGCCCGCGCCACGCGGGTCTCCACGGTCTTGATGGAGACACCCAGCATCCCGGCCGTTTCCGCCTGACTGCGCCCTTCGATTGCCGTCAGCATAAGCGGAGCCTTGAGGTGCGGCGGCAGACGGCTCATGGCCTCGTTCAACCGCGCCAGCCTTGCGCTGGCATCCATCCGGTCATCGACCGCCTCGGCCCCGTCCGGCACGGACATGGCTTCCGGCGACGACAGGTCGACGCCGCCCCGGATGAGCCGCCGAACGAAGCGGCGACGGCTCCAGTCCCGGCATTTATTGAGTGCGATGGTCCGGATCCAGGCCTCGAAGGGTCGGACCGGGTCGTAGCGGCGAATGTTGATCCAGGCCGCCGCATAGGTGTCCTGCAACAGGTCCCAGGCGTCCTGTTCATCGCCGACATAGCGCCGGACGAAACGGAACAGAGAAGTCTTGGTCTGCCGCATCAACTCGCTGAAGGCCGCCCGGTCCCCGCCGGCGGCGCGGGCTGACAGGTCGTTGGGGCTGTCCACGCGGAACGCTAGCCTTCGTCGGGCGCGAGGGCCTCGACGATACGGTCGTCGAATACCTCGGCCTGGGCCGGCGTCAGAACGGACCGCATCTCGAAGACGTGGGCGATCGTCTCCTTCTGCAAGGCGCCCATGGCGACGTGGAAATGGTCCACCGCCGCCTGGACCTGGGGACCGTCGCCGTCGCTCCTTGCGATCGCGCGCGCCAGTTCCTGATTGGCCGCGCGGACGTCCGCTTCGAGCGCGGGCCGGCGCGCGGCGAACCGGGCTTCGACTGCGTCGATGCGGGTCAGCTGGTCGGGCGAGAGCTTCAGGTCGTGGTGCACGATGTCGTGCAGAGATGGCGGTTCGCGCCGGCTCAGCACCCAGCTGGCGCTGATCCAAGTGCCCGCGCCGCTGGCGACCGCCGCCAGGACGGCCGTCAGGGCGATGGCCTGCCAGCCGCGCATCATCGGCCGGTTTCCAGTCTCACCAGAGGCGACAGGCCCGCGTCGACCGTGAAGATGGCCATCTCTCCGGCCGGTCTGGGGGCGGCGACCGCGCCGACGCCGCCTGCCGTCAGGCCGGTGACCAGGGCCATGGCGACGGCGCCCAAACGCAGTTGCGACGCGAACCTTTCGCCGCGAAGCGCGTCGACCCGGCTCCAGACCAGCGGTTCGAGCCCGTCGAGCGACCGGCCCAAGGGCGTCGCCGCCGATCCGGCCAAAAGATCATCCAAATTACGCGCCATCGAACACTCTCCTTGCGCCCCTAATCCCTACTACGCCGAAACGAGCCAAATCCCTCAAACGAGGGGACGGCCTCTCCGGTGCGTAGTTAGCAGAAGGGACGGGATGGGAGAGAACAATGTCGATACGCAAACTTCTGTCGGGGCTCGCCCTGGTGGTGGCGCTGTCTGTCAGCGCGCCCGCGTTCGCGCACGAGGATCATGACAATCAGGCCGCGGCCCGCGCCCAGGCCGCCGCGCCGGCGGGCGCCGTGCCAGAAGGCGGCGTGATGGCCATGCCGGGGATGACCATGGACATGGACCACGGGGCCATGACTGCGGACGAGGGTCCCAAGCCTATGCCTCAACGCCTGTATCGCTGGCTCGGCGCCATGCATCCCGCCGCCGTCCATTTCCCGATCGCGCTGTTCCTCGTCGCCGCGCTCCTCGAGATCGCCGCCCTGACGCTGCGTCGGCCGGTCCTGACGCAGGGCACGCGGGTGATCATCGCCCTGGCGGCGATCTCCGCGGTCGCCGCGGTGGCGCTGGGATGGTTCGCTATGGGGCTGCCCGGGAAGGACGATGTGACTCACCTCTACCATCGGTGGCTCGGCACCTCGATCGCCGCGCTCGGCCTGCTGAGCTGGTGGGCGAAGGAACACTGGGTCCGCCGGCCGGGGCGCGGGCGCGAGCTGATCTACATCGGTCTTTTGACCGTGACCGCCGCCGCCGTGGTGGTCAACGGCCTGCTGGGCGGGATGCTGACCCATGGCATGAGGCATCTGATGTTCTGACGGCCTTGGGGTCCGTCGTCGCCCGAACGCCTCGTTCTTCATCTACTTCGCCGGACCGGGTTCTACTGCGGCCGCGGCAAACCAGGAGACTGCACCATGATGTTCCGTTCAGCACTCGCCGGATCGGCGGTCGCCGCCCTCCTCGCGACCTCCGGCCAAGCGCAAGCTCAATCACAGGCGCCGGCCCACTCCCACGCCCCCGGCTCGGTCAATACGCCAGGCTCGGCGCACGCCCCCGGCCATGCGCAATCCGCTGACGAGGCCCAGGTGCGAACGGTCGTCACCGCCTACAAGGACGCCATCGAGCGGATGGACGTGTCGCAGACGCCGGCCCTGTTCTGGCCCGACTCGGAAATCTTCGAGAACGGCGGCGTGGAGGGATCCTTCGCCTATTATCTGGAGCACCATCTCGGACCCGAGTTCGCGGATCTGGCCGGCTTCGACTTCCGCGACCACGAGATGAAGGTCGAGGTCGACGGCGACACCGCCTTCGTGAGCGAGACCTACACCTACCACATCACCTTCAAGGACAGCGCCCGGGCCCCCATCGAGCGCCGCGGCGCCGCCACGAGCGTCCTGCGCAAGCGGGGTGACGAGTGGAGGTTCGACGTCTATCACTCCTCGGCCCGGCCCTTCCGCCCCGCCGCCTGATCGCGGCGGCGACCGTCATCGGCGGCCTCCAGATATCGCTCGCCAGAGGGACCCATGAGATCGATGCCCACGCTTTCACGCCGTGCATTTCTGGCTGCGGGGGCCGGCTCCGTCGCCGTCGCGGCCTGCGCTCCGGGCGCCCGTTCATCGACCGAGCTCGCGGTCTACAAGACACCCACTTGCGCCTGTTGCACGGCTTGGGTGGACCATATGCGAGCCGCGGGCTTCCAGGCGCGGGTCAATGAACTTCCGAGCCTGCGCTCTATACGCAGCACCCAGGGCGTGCCCGAGGCGCTCGCCTCCTGCCACACGGCCATGATCGGCGGCTATGTCCTCGAGGGCCATGTGCCGGCCGAGGATGTCCGCAAGCTTCTGGCCGAACGTCCCGAGGCCGTGGGCCTCGCAGTGCCGGCGATGCCGCTGGGGTCTCCCGGCATGGAGACGCCAGACGGCCAACGTGAGCCCTATGAGACCCTGCTGATCCTCAAGGGCGGCGGCACGCGCGTCTTCGCGCGTCACGGCTAGGCGAGGCCCGGGAATGAAGGTTCTCAAGCTCTCCACCCAGCTGCACAAATGGATCGCGCTCGTCGTCGGGCTCCAGGTCCTGTTCTGGGTGGGCGGCGGTCTGGTCATGACCGCCATCCCCATCGAGACGGTGCGCGGCGAACATCGCGCGGTCGAACTCATGCCGGATGCGCTGGAGCTCGGCGCGCTTCCGGCTCTCGGCGAGATCGCGCGCCGCGCGGGCGTCGCGCCCGTCCAGGCGGAGCTCCACACGACGCCGCGGGGGGCGGCCTGGACCCTGAAGCCCGCGGCGGGCGAGCCGGTCGTCGTGTCCGCCGCGACCGGCCGGCCGTTCGGGCCGATGTCGGCCGCCGAGGCCTCGGCCTTCGCCAAGGGCGCGTACAAGGGCGAGGCGCGGGTTTCCGGCGCGGTGCTTCTGGAGACGGCGCCCGAGGAAACGGGACGCACGGGACCGCTGTGGCGGGGGGACTTCGCGGACCGCGAAAAGACGTCCTTCTATCTGTCGCCGGACACCGGCGAGGTGATGACCCGCCGCTCGGGCGTGTGGCGGATCTTCGACTTCTTCTGGCGTCTCCACGTCATGGATTGGAATGACGGCGAGGACTTCAATCACCCCCTGATCATCATCACTACCGCCTTGACCCTGAGCATCGTGATTTCGGGCTTCATCCTGCTCTGGATACGGATCTCCCGCGACCTGAAAATGGTGCGTGCGGCTCGCAGGCGGGAGCCATGAGCCGGGCGACCAATCGACCACACGAAAACGCTCCGCCAAGAGACGACAGCGACCGGACTTCACAACCGCGTCTCGCTGCCCTGGCTACCGCCTGGCCGCCGTACATCCTGCGGCAGGAGGACGTAGCGGCCAACGGGGCCGAGATGTTCGCCACGACCCACGGCGGTTTCGAGCGGCTGGCGCCGATCTATCGCAACGCCTTGATCGACACACGGCATTCGTGCGTCCCGATCGACTGGTATCTGCAGCCACACAGCTTCGCGGAGCGGAACGACCTGTTCTTGGAACACGCAGTCGCCCTGATGGCAGAGAGCGCGACGAGCGCGCTGGTGCAAGCGGGGCTGGACGCCGATCAGATCGATTGCATCGTCACCGTCTGTTCGACGGGAATCGCCACACCATCGCTCGAAGCCCGGTTGATGCAGGTGATGCCTTTCCGCCCCGACGTACGGCGGGTTCCTTTGTTCGGCCTCGGCTACGCTGGCGGCGTCATGGGACTGGCGCGGGCGGCCGAGATGGCCAGGGCCTACCCGGACAGCCGCGTCCTTTTGCTCGTCGTCGAGCTGTGCGTCCTGACATTCCGCTTTCAGGACCGGTCGAAGTCGAACCTGGTCGCCACTGCCTTGTTTGGCGACGGAGCGGCAGCCGCGATCGTGTCGTGCCGCGACGACGCCGAGGGACCGGTGCTGGGCGCCAGTCATGAACACACCTGGCCCGACAGCCTCGACGTCATGGGCTGGGACGTCGCCGATGACGGGCTGAAGGTCGTGTTCAGCCGCGACATTCCGACCTTGGTGCAGCAGGACTTCCAGCCCATCGCTGCAGGCTTCTTGGCCCGCAACGGCCTGACCGCGGCCGACGTGGGAGGTTTCGTCTGCCACCCCGGCGGAGCCAAGGTGATCGAGGCGCTGGAGGGAGTATTCGCCCTGTCGCCGGGAGAGATGCGCCATACCCGCGAAATCTTGCGCGACCACGGCAATATGAGTTCCGCCACCGTGCTGTTCGTCCTGCGCGCCGCGTTGGATGCGAGGGAGCCCGGGCCATTGTTGCTGACCACGCTTGGCCCCGGCTTCACCACCGCCTTGATGCTGGTTCACCCAGAGTGATGTGGTTCCCGATCGTCCTTGGGCTGGTCGTCTTCCAGCGGCTAGGCGAGCTGTGGCTGGCGAACGAGAACACCAAACGGTTGATGGCCGAGGGGGCGGTCGAGATCGGGGCGGGCCACTACCCGCTGTTCGTCATCCTGCACGCCGCCTGGCTCTCGGCTCTGGCGATCTTGACGCCATGGACCGAAAGTCCCCACCCTTGGCTGCTGACGATCTACGTCGTGCTGCAGTTCGGGCGGGTCTGGGTGATCGCGACCCTTGGCCGGTTCTGGACCACCCGGATCATCACTCTGCCCGGCGCCCCGCTCGTGCGATCCGGCCCCTTCCGGGTCGTTCGTCATCCCAACTACTGGATCGCATCTCTTGAGATCGCCATCCTGCCGCTGGTCTTCGGCCAGGTCTGGATCGCAGTGATGTTCACCGCGCTGAACGCCATGCTGATCGCCTGGCGAGTGCGGCTGGAGAATCGCGCCCTTGCCGATCGCGCGGAGGAGTCCGAACAACCTGAGTGCGAGGCGGCGCGGTTGAGGAGGATCAGGTCACCCGGTGAGAAATCTCGGTCAGAGCTCTGAGACCGGTCCCGAAGCGGGCGATCGATGCCCGGTGCCGTTCCAGTTCTCCGTAGGGCAGATAGCGCACATTGAGATCGGCGATCCGGCTGAAGGCCGGACGTCGCAACTGCGCCCGCACATCGCTTTCGCGGCTGTCGGGAGCGACCAGGAAGAGGCCGGCGGCGATGTGCAGTTCCCCTGACAAGGCGAGGTCCAGCATTCGCACGACACCGGAGTAGATCGTGGTGGAATGCTCGACCTCGAAGGCGGCCGCCACGCGGTCCACGTCACCCTCCAGCCAGAGCACGTCGATCAGCCGGATGGACTCAGCCCCCGGACCGTTCGCCAGCGACGGCGGTAGATGTTCCAGGCAGCCCTCGCTCAGGCGTGCGCCCTCGTGCTGGCGCCCCCGGTCATTGGACGCGATCCAGACCCTGTAGCCCAGCGCCCGACCCAGATCACGGACCCAGGCCTGGATCTCTGTGTGGGTCCGGTCCGTCTCTCCCTGCTGGAGCGCGGTCTTCTCAAACTTGACCGCTTCGGCGCGCGCTTCGGCCAGCCGCGCGTCCCAGCCGCTGGCGGACAGACTCTCGTCGTCCAGGGGCGGCGCGGGATAGCGGCCGGAGCCCACGTCGAACAGGAAGCCCGCGATCGCCCCGAGATCGTTGGACAGAAGATCGCTGTAGCGAGCGTTGAGGGCCAAAATCCCTTGCCGCATCGCAAGGTAGTGCTCCCAGCTCCCGAGCTTGACCTTTGATCCGGTGATCGCATTGTAGCCGTTGACGATCGCGGTATTAAACGGCGAAACGTGGGTAGGGTGAAGAAAATAGATCAGGTTGGCTACTGCGGGCCCGAGGCCCTTGATTCGGAGCTGGTCGATCGTGCGGATGCCCGTGAGAATTTCCGTTTCCGTCGAACAACAGCTGCAGTGATGCAAAAGCCGGCCGAAAGCGCGTTGATTGGCCGGATTTTCGTAGATGTCCGGGATGCGGAGTTTGGGTTTCCAGAGGAAGGCATGATCCGCGCCCTTGAAGATCTGCCGTTGTTCGGCGACCGAGTGAACGATCGTCTCCAGCGACGACCCGCGATAGGCCACGCCGAACTGGCCAGCTTCGATCTCCTCGACGACTTGACCGATGCCGCGACGGATCGAGCGGAAATTCTTTAGACGCTCGTCCCACAGGAACCACGTCTGATAGGTCGCAGCCGGGTCTCGCCGCCACTCTCCAATAAGATCCCGAAGTCGCTCCTGCACGCCGCCTCCCCCGATTTCTGACCAGTCTAGGCGGTTCCCGACGGCCGGGACAACGGCCATTTGCCGGTCCCCAAGCCGACACGCAGCTCCAGCGAAGTCGGCGCGCGCCAGAGGCTACATCGCCATGTCCATGGCCGAGACCGGAGCCAGGGTTCCCATGATGGACACCAGGGCCAGCAGCCCCAGCGCGAGGAGGGTTTCCATCGCCAAGCTGCGTTTCAGCCGTGAAATGGCGGGGCCTAGATCCTCGGGATCGTCGAGGGCGCTGCCGAGGTCGGGGGTCAGATAAAAGCGGTTCGCGGCCGCCAGAACCAGCATGAGCGCGAAGAGAACCAGCTTGCCCGTCAACAGCAGACCGTAGGGCGTGCTTAGCAGGCCGGCGATACGATCTGGCCCGACCATGAACCAGCTGTTCACCAGTCCGCTCAGAACCAGGACGGCGACCGATGCGGTTCCGACGCCGGCAAATCCGTGAAGCGCTCGATGAAGGATCCTGTCGCTATCAACCGTTTTTGACCGTCGCCCGAAGGTCAGGATAAGCAGCGCCGCGAGCGCGCCGAGCCACACCGCCGCCGCCCAGCTGTGCAAAATAGCGGCCGTCAGATGCACATAGCGCCCGGCGCCTTCGGTGGCCGCGCCGTGTCCCGTCCAGGCGAAGCTGGCGCCGACGATCAGACCGGCGACGGCGAAGAATCCCCACAGGCCGCGGGACGGCTTGTCTTGGATGAGCGCAAGAAGCGCGAGCAACGCGGCCAGCGTCCGGACGAGAAAGGCGGGTCCGAGGCTCGTGCCCGTGAGCATGAAGCCGAGCGTCGCCGGCTTGAGACCTTCAGTCAGCGAGCCCGCCATCACAGCGGTCTGGGCCGCGAAGGCGGCGGCGGAGCCTATGGCGACCACGGCCGCCGCGCTGACCAGCAAGGATCTCGTCCAGCCGAGGGCCACCGCGTCCGACCCGCGCAACCCGTAGAGGAGGAACAGCGGCGTCCCGAGCAGGACGACAGCGCCGCCGTACTGCGCGAGCCGGAGCAGGATGACCAGAACGTCGAGCACGATGGGTCAGCGCACCGTGAAGGCGATGGCGCCGGTCATACGGTGGCCGTCTGCGGAGGCGGCGTGCCAGTTGAGGCTGTAGGCGCCGGCCGCGAGCGGTCGCGCCGTCCGTCCCGAAACGGTCATGCCGTCATCGGAGACGGTGGTCGCGACCGGGAATTTGGCGCCCGCGGCGTTCACGACCTCCAGGCCTGAGAAAGCGGGAACGACGCGTTCGCTGAAGGTGACCGTCAGCGCCCGCGGTGAGGCGATGCTCGCGCTCGCTGCCGGGTTCGAGGCGACGACGCGCGCGTGGGCGTCAGCTTGCGTCGCCCCCAACATCAGGGCGCCGACCGCGCCGACGACGGAAAGGATTTTGCGAGTGGTCATATGGAGGCTCCGAAACCAGAGGGGTTCAATGAGATATACGGGCGCCGGCCTTGAATCCCTCGTTCGAACGCCGGACGGGCCGCGCGCTTATCCTGAGCACTGCGTCGCGCGCCCGACGCCAGCCCGCCGGTCGCTTGACACGGCGGGCAGACGGGCGTGGGATGAACGCGCATGTGGAACCTCGTCCGCACCCTTTTGTTCGCCCTGGCGGTGGCCGGCTTCGTCGGCCAGTCGTCCGCGCACGCCACGCCGTTCCAGGTATTCGAAGCGACGGGCGGCATGGCGGACATGGATTGCGCCGAGATGATGGTGATGGCGGACGGGCCTTCCGGCGGCGCTACTAGCCCTTGCGACGAGATGACGCCCGACTGCATCGCCAAGATGGGCTGCGCCGCCGTCGCGGCGCCCATGCCGCCGGCGCCGACCGTTCAACGGCCTTCGGCCCCGCGGGCGCTCCGGTTCGCAGCCGTCGATGTCTTGCGAGAGGGCGCAGGCCCGCTTCCACTCAAGAATCCGCCGAAACGGCTGGCGTAGACCGCTTCCGCTGATCGAAGGCCGTGAGCGCCGTTGCGCGGGCGACCGCCGATCGATCGATCCGAGCCCTTCGCCGATGTCCCGCCCTCAAGGCGGGTCAAGTGGTTTCGAGGAATTCCATGACCATTCGTTTGAGGTCGGCGATACGCGCGTCTGCGTGTCCGCCGCCCCGTGTCCGCCGGCCGCGCGTCCTAACGCGACGCGCCGAGGTTTCGGCGCCGTCCGCGCGCCGTGCTCTGATCGCAAGCTGGGCGATCCTCCCGGCTTCCATTTTGCTCGTGAGCGTCTGGACCGCGCCTTCCAAGGCCGACCCCCAGACCTTCGACGAGGCCCTGGCCCGCGCGGCGGCCGGAGCGCCCGGCCTCAGAGCCAGCGCCCTGGGGGTGGACGCCGCGCGTGCGGCGGCGCGGGCCGCCGGCCGGCTGCCGGATCCGCGTCTCACGTTCGGCCTCGACGGGTTTCCGGTGACCGGGCCGTTCACGGGCCAATTCGACCAGGACGACTTCACCATGCTCAGGATCGGCGTCGAGCAGGACGTGCCGAGCCGCGCGCGCCGTCGCGCTGAGCGAGACATCGCCGAGGCGCAGATCGGCATCGCCGGCGCCGAGGAGTCCGTCGCGCGGCGGGAGGTCCAGATCGCAACGGGACTGGCCTGGATCGACCTCTTCTACGCCGAACGCCGCCTCGCGGCCCTGGATGACGTTCTGAAAACCCTTGAGCCGCTGTGGAACACCGCGCCCGCCGGAGTCGCATCGGGCGCCTATCGGTCGGCGAACGCCCTCGGTCCGGTCCAGCTCAAGGCTAATTTGGACGATCGCCGCAGCCGGCTCGTCGCCGACTTGGAGAAGGCCCGGTCTGAGCTGGCGCGCTGGACGGGCGATAACGATCCCGAAACGGCGGGCGCGCCGCCGCAAGACGATCTCGACCTGGCCGCCTTGCGGGACGGCATCGCCCGGCTGCCGGCCGTGCGCGTCTATGGCGCCGCGGCGCGGCGCGCCGACGCCGAGGTCGATCTGGCGCGCGCAGGACGTCGGCCGGACTGGTCGTTCGAGGCCAGCTATGGCCGCCGCGACGAGCGGTTCGGCGACTTGTTCTCCGTCGGCGCGAGCGTGCGGCTGCCGATCTTTCCGGGGCAGAGGCAGGATCCCGTCATCGCGGCGCGCGCCGCTGACGCGCTGCGGGTCACCGCCGAGCGTCAGGACGCCGAGCGTCTGTTGACTGCTTCGCTGAGGAGCGCCTTGGCCGAACACGCGACGGCCAAGGATCAATGGCTCCGGTCGCGCGACGTCGTTCTGCCCAACGTCCTTCAGCGTTCCGATCTCGAAACCGCGAGCTATGCGGCGGGCAGGGCGGGCATCGTTGAAGTGCTCGAAGCCTTCACCGCCGTGGCGAACGCCCGGCTCGACACGCTCGATCGCGAGGCCGCCGTGATGCGCCAGGTGGTCCAGATCAGTCTCACCTATGGGAACACCGACCGATGAACGCCCTTCGCAACAGACGCCTGGGCATCGCCATGGGCGCGCTTCTTCTGGTCGGGGTCGGCGTCGGGGCCGGCGTCGTCATCGCCCCGCGCCTGGACGGGGCCGCCGACGGGACCGCCGAGGGAGGAGGGGAGCGCGAGATCCTCTACTGGTACGATCCCATGGTTCCGAACGAACGATACCCGGGACCGGGGAAGTCGTCGATGAACATGGATACCATCCCCAAATATGCGGATGAGGGGGGAACCAACGCCACCCCGGGCGTCCGGATCGATCCGGCGCTGAGCCAGAATCTGGGGGTCCGGTATGCCACAGCCCGCCGTGGCGTTCTCGAGGGCGATCTCAGCGCCACAGCGGTGGTCGAATACAACGAACGGGACATCGCCGTGGTCCAGTCGCGCGCGGACGGCTTCGTGCAGCGGGTCTACAACCGCGCGCCGGGCGACGTGATCGCCGCGGGCGCGCCCCTGGTCGATTTGCTCATTCCGTCCTGGGGAGGAGCCCAGACGGAATATCTGGCCGTGCGGCGCACCGGCAATACGCCCCTAGTCCAGGCGGCGCGGCAGCGACTAGTGCTGATGGGCATGTCCGAGAGCCTGATCACGTCGGTCGAGCGCAGCGGGCGGGCGCGGAACACCATCACCATCTCGACGCCCACCGGCGGCGTGATCAAGACGCTGGGCGTGCGCGCCGGCATGAGCGTCGCCCAGGGCATGACCCTGGCCGAGATCAACGGCCTGAGCACCGTCTGGATCAACGCCGCCATCCCGGAGGCCCTGGCGAGCCAGCTGAGGGTTGGGAAGTCTGTCGAGGTGGCCCTGGCCGCCTTCCCGGGCGAGCCGTTCACGGGCCGCCTGACCACCCTGTTGCCGGAACTCGTCGGCGACAGCCGCACGGTCACCGGACGGATCGAAATGGCCAATAGAGGGGGGCGTCTGCGCCCCGGCATGTTCGGTCGGGTCACCTTCGGCGGCGGTTCGACGTCGGATCTGATCGTGCCGACCGAGGCGGTGATCCGGACCGGAGAACGTGACATCGTCATGCTAGCCCTGCCGGAGGGCCGCTATCAACCGGCCCAGGTCCGGATCGGACGGGAAGCCGGGGGGCAGACCGAGATCCTCGCCGGTCTCAGGGAAGGGGAACGGATCGTCGCGTCGGGGCAGTTCCTGATCGATTCCGAAGCCAGCCTGTCAGGCGTCGCGGCGCGGCCGATCGGCGAGACTTCCGGGCCCGCGCGCGCCCCGGCGTCGCCGACGGTCGGCCGGCCTGCCGCCGCCGCCCAAACGGGCGCATCCATGGCCGCGCCCGCTCAGCGCGGGAGGTCTGGGCGATGATCGCCGCGGTCATTCGCGCCTCGGTCAAGGGGCGCTTCCTCATCCTTGTGGCCGCCGTCGCCCTGCTCGCCGCCGGCCTGTTCGCGGTTCGCAGCACGCCGGTCGACGCCTTGCCGGACCTGTCGGACGTGCAGGTCATCATTCGCACCAGCTACCCGGGGCAGGCGCCCCAGATCGTCGAGAACCAGGTCACCTATCCTCTGGCGACCACCATGCTGTCCGTACCCGGCGCGCGAACGGTTCGAGGCTATTCCTTCTTCGGCGACAGCTTCGTCTATGTGCTGTTCGAAGATGGGACGGACCTCTACTGGGCGCGTTCCCGGGTCCTCGAATACCTCAGCCAGGTGCAGGCGCGGCTTCCCGCGACCGCCCAACCTGCGCTGGGTCCGGACGCCACCGGCGTAGGCTGGGTCTATGAATACGCCCTGGTCGATCGCACAGGCCGCAACGATCTGGCGCAATTGCGAAGCCTGCAGGATTGGTTCCTCCGCTACGAGCTGAAGACCGTGCCGGGGGTCGCCGAGGTCGCCAGCCTGGGCGGCATGGTGCGGCAATACCAGGTGGTGCTCGACCCCGTCAGGCTCGCGTCCTACGGCGTCACCCATCAGGCGGTGGTGGACGCTCTCCAGCGCGCCAACGGCGAGACGGGCGGCTCGGTGCTCCAGCTCGCCGAAGCCGAATACATGATCCGCGCCAACGGCTATCTGACCGAGCTCGACGACTTCCGGGCCGTGCCGCTCCGCACGGCGGCTGGAGGCGTGCCGATCAGCCTCGGGGATGTCGCGACCATCCAGATCGGCCCGGAGATGAGACGCGGCATAGCCGAGCTCAACGGCGAAGGCGAGGTCGCGGGCGGCGTCGTCATCCTTCGATCCGGCGCAAACGCCCGCGCCACGATCGCGGCCGTGACCGAGAAACTCGAGACGCTCAAAGCCGGACTGCCCCCGGGAGTCGAAGTGGTGACGACCTACGATCGCTCGCAGCTCATCGACCGGGCGATCGACAATCTGAGCGGCAAGCTGATCGAGGAGTTCATAGTCGTCGCCCTGGTCTGCGGCCTGTTCCTCTGGCACGCCCGGTCGGCGCTGGTCGCCATCCTGACCCTGCCGCTGGGCGTCCTGGCGGCCTTCCTGATCATGAATCTTCAGGGCGTGAACGCCAACATCATGTCGCTGGGCGGCATCGCCATCGCCATCGGCGCCATGGTGGATGCGGCGGTGGTCATGATCGAGAACGCCCACAAACACATCGAACGATGGGAACACGATCACCCGGATGAAAAGCTGGCGGGCGAAGATCGCTGGAAGGTCATCACCGAGGCGGCCGTGGAGGTCGGCCCCGCGCTGTTCCTGAGCCTGCTGATCATCACCCTGTCGTTCATCCCGGTGTTCAGCCTGCAGGCCCAGGAGGGCCGGCTGTTCGCGCCCCTAGCCTTTACCAAGAGCTATGCGATGGCGGCGGCGGCGATCCTGTCCATCACTCTCGTGCCGGTTCTGATGGGCTATCTGATCCGCGGACGGATCCCGGCCGAACAGAGCAATCCGATCAATCGCTGGCTCACGCGCATCTATCGCGGGCCATTGGACTGGGTGCTGCATCATCCCAGAAAGACCTTGGTGGCAGCCTTGCTGATCTTCGCCACCACCGCCTGGCCTCTTAGCCAGCTCGGCGGCGAATTCATGCCGGCGATGGACGAGGGCGACCTGCTGTATATGCCTTCGGCCCAGCCGGGTCTCTCCCCGGCCAAGGCCGCGGAACTGCTGCAACAGACGGACCGGATGATCCGCACCGTGCCCGAAGTGGCGACCGTGTTCGGCAAGGCGGGCCGGGCGGAAACCGCCACGGATCCGGCTCCGCTGGAGATGTTCGAGACCACCATCCAGTTCAAGCCGCGCGATGAATGGCGGCCGGGCATGACCCCGGAAAAACTGATCGAAGAACTCGATCGCGCGGTTCAGGTCCCCGGACTGTCCAACGTCTGGGTCCCTCCCATCCGAAATCGCATCGACATGCTGGCGACGGGCATCAAGAGCCCCGTCGGCGTCAAGGTGTCCGGCTCTGACCTGGCCGCGATGGACCGTATCGCGGCCCAGGTGGCCGATGTCGCCAGGACCGTACCGGGCGTGACCTCCGCCTTGGCCGAACGCCTGACCGGCGGGCGTTATGTCGACATCGACATCGACCGGCGCGCGGCGGCCCGCTACGGCCTGAACATCGCCGATGTCCAATCGATCGTATCGGGCGCCGTGGGCGGCGAGACGATCGGACAGACGGTGGAGGGGCTCGCCCGCTATCCGATCAGCGTCCGTTACCCGAGAGAATTGCGCGACAGTCTGGAGCAACTGCGCGCCCTGCCGATGCTGACGCCGTCGGGCCAGCAGATCACCCTTGGCACGGTCACCAATATCCAGATCGCGGACGGCCCGCCGATGCTCAAGTCCGAGAACGGCAGGCTGACCACCTGGGTCTATGTCGACACTCGGGGGCGCGACCTCGCGTCTGTCGTCGCCGATCTGCGTCAGGCGGTCGCCAGCGAGGTGGATCTCGCGCCGGGCGTCAGCATCGCCTACTCCGGCCAGTTCGAATATCTGGAACGGGCGGCCGAGCGGCTAAAGATCGTGGTTCCGGCCACGCTCGTGATCATCTTCATCCTGCTCTATCTGACCTTCGGGCGCTTCGACGAAGCCCTCCTCATCATGGGCACCCTGCCATTCGCCCTGACCGGCGGCTTCTGGTTGCTCTATCTGATGGGCTTCGATCAGTCGGTCGCGACCGGGGTTGGCTTCATCGCCCTCGCTGGCCTGTCGGCGGAGTTCGGCGTCGTGATGCTGATCTATCTCAAACATGCGCTGAAGGATCGAGGACCTGATCCCGACCGGGAGCAGGTCGAGGAGGCCGTTCGCGAGGGCGCCCTTCTGCGGGTCCGGCCCAAGGCGATGACGGTCGCCGTGATCTTGGGCGGTCTGTTCCCGATCCTGATCGGCCACGGCGCGGGGTCGGAGATCATGACCCGGATCGCGGCGCCAGTCATTGGCGGCATGATCACCGCGCCCCTCCTGTCGATGCTCGTCATCCCAGCCGGCTATCTCCTCCTGAGACGCCGGAAATCACGTCCCACCC